>JASEJH010000028.1 GCA_030016455.1 Thermoanaerobacteraceae bacterium | reverse complement strand
TTTCGTATTTTGCGATTTCGTCACTAGTACTCTTTACGATGTTTACGTCTAAGCGTGCGCGCTTTATTTTAATCCGAGCCGATTCGGGAAGTTCTTGTTCCGAATTTTCTGCTGTCCACTTTTTACCTTCAAGGCTTGGTAAATACCGTGTCCGGGTTAATTCAAGTGGTGGCAATGGCTCGTTATCTTCGTTCCTAAGTTCTCCCATGACTTGTAATATTGTAGAAAGGCGTTGTAGACCGTCAATAACATCCCACTTTGCGTCATTACGCTCCGAAACAAAAATTGGAGGAATGGGAATTCCGAGTAATAGTGATTCAATGAATTTGGATTTCTGCTCATCTGTCCAACGAAAAAAACGCTGGAACTCGGGATGTAAATCAAGTTCTCCGTCCCGGTACATTGAGACGAGTTCGCCAACCGACATCGAATATGAATCGGTCGATACGGTAGTAGAATGTTTGTTTATCTCGTTTTCAAGACTCATTTGATCCTCTCCAGATGATAAATATTGCTTCATTAATTGCAGTTTAAAGATCGCTTAGCACATTCGTTATTGCATCCAACGACCAAGCTCACCTGCCGATAAGACGCATAACGTAGTTCCTCAAACTTGAGCATCAATGTTTCTCTACCAATCTAACGTATAAATATGGTTTCTCGTCTTTTTAAGGTTTGGAGCATCCCTTTTCTCTACAGTGCTATCTATAACATCGTGTTCAGCCACTGTAGGTGAACTTCGCACGCTGTGTTAACTTATAGGCCCAAGGAGCGATCTGCGATCGGCCTACACTATGTGTAAGCTGTTTACTCGGATATACGACGTAGACTTCACTGGGTTGTTCGGACAATTGTCAACCAGATATCGCATAGCCTTGTCTATCACCTACTATGTATTCGGTAATCCTGCAAATTGAGGTCCACCTGTGCTTTACTCCCATGGTGGCTGTAAGAGAACGATACAATGCCTACGTAAGGGACGAAGGAGATCTCCGTGTAATCAGACCGAGTAAGGTAAACGAGTTTGTAACAAGGAATCTCCTTTATCATCTCCTTATCAGGTGCGTGGTACAAGGTACTGTCCGTCACGTGCCAAGCGTAGCTTCTGTCATTCCTAGCAATCTGATCAGGACTCCCAAATACTTGTCCCCTGAACAGGGGAAGTTCGAAATCCATATCGGCTTGGGAGATGATTCCCGGCTCTATGAAGCCAGGCATTACGCCTTCCTCGATTGATTTCCTAACAGCACCCAACCGATCCTCCGGGATTCGAAAGACTTTGTTGGCAATAAGCAAGTATCCGTATGTGGAACCTGGTACGTCAACGACGTCTTGCGACGCGTCTTCAGACGTTATGGCCCAGACCGCATCGGACGGATGGCCTTTCATTATAAAAAGAGTAGCGTTACCGCCTCGCGTGATGTCCATAACCTGCATCAGAACGCGGACTTCCTTTTGGACCACCTTCTCCTGCTCAGCGACATTCCGTGCCGTGCCCACATATTCCCAAGTGTTTTTAATCTGTAACGGAAAATAGTCAGTGGCAACCACGTTCTCGAACGATGGCACGATCTTGACCTGATACGTGGTTACTGGCTGTCGCGCAATCAACGCGGATACCATCGCCGTAATCGCGACGCAAACGGAGCATACGACCGTCACAATGATTTCCTTTTTGTGGCTATCCATTGGCGTTTATACAAGGTGGCCTGAGTACAGCGTAGGTCAAGGGTCCGTCTTCCCAACGGCGAGCTTGGCTAGCTGAGTGGTGATACGTAACGTTATTCGGGAGCCGCGCTCAGGCGACCCGTTGTCGGGCTGTACTTTAACTCAACTCTTTCTCGCCGTCTATCATTATATAATTCCAGACAATAAGGCGTCAAACCATTTGTTGCCAATAAGCGACAAGAGCATGCTAATTCTGTCGCACATGACGGAACATGAGGATCAGCAGTTCAAGTAGGTCGATTCGCGCTAAGGCTGCGCGTTTTGCCGGGTGTTCAGTCACATTATGTTATAGACCCTGTCATAAACGAGGGTCTTGCGGTGTTTCTCAATCAGGGATTTCTATTTTTGGTTTTCGCCTATATAATGCTAATTAGCGACTGTATTCAACCGATATTTTAGGGGAGAGCGGAAAAGATATGGTGCCGGATTGGATAGCCGTTGGGATAGGTGCTGCCGGGGCGGCGGCAGGGATTGTTGCCGGGGGCGGGCGGTCGCCGGCTGCGCGGGAGGAGCCCGGTGTTTGGAAGATTGCGGTTACCGTAGCTGTGGCTACGGTGTTTTTGTTTGCGTTGACCTGGATTAAGTCGCCTTACTTGCCCGGGGTGAACACGGGGTACGGGATCCTGATCGGAGGCCTCTTAGGCGCTGTGGCGGGAATAACAGCCGCGCGCGTGTCCGGAAAAACGCCCTGGGGGGCCGTCCTGGCGGCAGCGGCGCCGCCTTCCCTCGCCCTTCTCGGCGGCGGTCTCATTCTCCTGCTCTTCGGCGCGGAGTCACTGCCGGTGCTCGGCGGCTTCTTAGCCGGCGCCCTGTTAGCCGCGGTCTTGTTCCGCCTGGCGCTGCCGGGGGCTGCCGGCATGGATCTGTGGGCGCTGACGGCGGCGACCGTCGGCGCGACGCTGATGCTATCGGCGTTCCGCTTTGACGCCGCGACGGATTTTCTCTGGTGGCGCGCACCGCTCATGGTGTTGGCGGCGGCGGTGGTCGCCCAGGCCACGGGGGCGGCGGCGGCGCGGGAAGGCAAGGGGTTTGGGCTGCCGGCGCTGATCGCTTCGTGCATTACCCTCGGTTTGGTCGCCGTGTTTGCCTGGCGCGTCTTCCCGGACTGGGCCCTGCTCCAGGTAGCCGTCGCGGGAGCCGGCACCTTCACGCTGGCGGCCTGGCTGGCGGCGGGAAGAACCGTCAGCACCCAGGCGGCGGCCATTGCGGCCCTGCTGGTGGTTGCCTATGCGGCGGCGGGATTCCGGCTGTTAGGCGGCTTCGGCGTCGGGATCGGCTTGCTTGCCGCCTGGCCTCTACTGATGTCGCTGACGGCGCCCCTCCTTCGGGCGGGGCCGGAACCCGGCGAGGGCGCGGGAGCAACCCGCGCGCTGAGCTGTGCGTTCTTTGTCGGCTGCGGCGTGCTCCTTTACCGGCTGTTCCTTGAGCTTTACGCCGGGGAACTGCCCGGGCTGGACCTTTACCCGCACTATACCTTTGTCGCCCTCGTGTTCGGGGCCGTCTTTCCGGTAGTGCTTTTATCGCTCTTTCCTTCGCCTGCACCTGCACTCCGGCCGCTCGCCGGGCGGCTTACCGGGGGCGTTCTTCTGTGGGTGCTCGCTGTTTCGACACCCCTGGTGCTCCTGATCATCTGGGGGTTCAAAGCGGCGCTCGGGTTTCTCGCCGGGTCGGTCGCGGCGGGTGCATTCGTACTTTTCGCCGGTACGGGCTCTTTGGGTGCAATAAGCCCGCGTTTCATCGAACCGGCGCTGTTAACGCTCGCTGCCCAAGTCTCGGCGGTTCAGTTCTCCGGGCTGTTTAAAGAACTCGCGCAGGGGCCGCGTCTGACGAAGGTGGTTGTCCTTGCCGCGGCGGTGGCGGCCGGGCTGGTCCTGGTGAAGGTCTGGTCGGTCCTGAACCGCAGCGCCGTCAAGGAGGAATAGGCATATGAAACTCCCCGGTCAGAGTGCTTTAAATCGGTGGGCAGTCCTCCTCGCCGTCTTCTGGTGTTTGGCGGTTCTAAGTTTTGCGATGGCGCACGAGACGCCGGTCGGGACGATTGAAGGGCGCGTGACCGCTGCCGACACCGGCCGGCCGATTCCCGGCACGCTGGTCTCGCTGCTGCCCGCTAAAGCTGCAGTCTCGGAGGACGAGATCAAGCGTACGCAGGCCGACGGAGAGGGCAAGTTTCGTTTCGAGGCCGTCCCGGCGGGAGACTACAAGATAGAAGCGTGCAGCCGGATTCACAGTTACTCTCCCACCAGAATAACGCTGCGTGAAGGAGAAGTAAAGCACCTCGATCTGGCGCTTACGCCGGGTCCGTATTACTTCAACCTTTACAATCCACAACACACGTTCATGACCGGAGAAAAACCGCAAATTGTGCTCGACGGCTTTACTCCCGGCGATTCTGTGGACGTTGACATTTACAGAGTGAGCACCAACGAGGTGTTTGCCGGGAGGGCAGGGTTCGTCTACGAAATCCTGATGAACCCCTGGGGGGAAATCGCCGGTAAAACGCTGTCTAAGGAGCCGGCGATAGAAGCGCGTGAATCAATGAAGGTGAAAATCAACTCCAGGGATAACGAGGGCGTGTACCACCAGCGGGTGGAACTGGGTCAGAAGCCACCGGGAATTTATGTCGTTACCGTTTCCACCGCGGGCATGGAAAGGACCAGTTGGTTTGTGGTGGGTGATGTCGGCCTGGTCACTAAAGAAAGCGGCGGCGATTTGCTGGCCTACGTGGTGGAACTCGAGAGCGGCAGGCCGGTGCCGGGCGCGGAGATTAAAGTCTTGCAGGGCAACAAAATAGTCCACTCGTGTAAAACCGGCGCGGACGGCATGTGGCGCGGTCCCGTCAGGCCGGCGCAGAACGGGCCGGCAGGGAGGCTGGTCATCGCCCGGAAAGGCGAATCGCCTGCTTTTGTTACCTCTTGGTGGGAACCGCCGCGAAGCGACTCGCTGAAAATCTATGCGTACACCGACCGGCCCGTCTACCGCCCCGGGCAAGAGGTTCGTTTCAAAGGGATCGTGCGCGAGTTTTTCAACGATCTCTACCGGGTGCCCCACAACGGGCAGGCGCGCGTTCAGGTCAGGGACCGGCGGGATACCCTTGTGTATTCCGGGTCGTTTTCGCTCACCCGTTTCGGTTCGTTCTTCGGGCAGTTCACCCTGCCCGAGTACGCGCCCACCGGCCCGTATTACATTACGTGCACGTTCGGGGGGCACACGGAGACGGCCTTCTTCACCGTGGCCGAATACCGCAAGCCCGAGTTTGCCGTATCCGTAAAGATGCCCGATAAACAATGCGTGCGCGGGGAAAAGGTCAAGGCAAAGATCAAAGCTGAATACTACTTCGGCGCTCCGGTGGTAGGGGCGGAGGTGCAGTACACGGTTTTCCGCGCCGACTACTGGTTCTGGCCGGGCCGGGAGGAGTTTTACGGGGGGTATGAGGAATACGGGAACCACGGCGAGGTGATTGCCGAGGGAACAGCCCGGACGGACGCGCGCGGCGAAGCCGAAGTCCGGTTTTTGACCGAGTTCGAACAGCCCGAAAGTAACCAGCCGGTTGACCAGCGGTTTACGGTTGCAGTCACCGTTACGGAAAAGGACGGCCGGGCAGCCACCGGCGAAGGGACCATTATCGCCACGCAGGGGGAATTCAGCATCGGCGTGGAGCCCGCACGCTGGGTTATGGCGCCGGGAGAGAGCGCCCGCTTCAAGCTGGCGGCGTTCGACTACGACGGGAAGCCCCAGCAGGGTGTTGCGCTCAGCGTCACGGCCAGCCGGGTTGACTGGGAAACCGGGAAAGAGACCGCTACCGCGGTGACCAGCAAGAAGGTCCGCACAGACAACAACGGGCGCGCCAGCTTCGAGTTCGTGCCGGAAGAGCCGGGCTCATATCTCATCAAAGCGACCGGCCGGGACCGCCGGGGCAACCGGATCACGTCGGCAACCTGGATTTGGGTAGCAGGCGAGGGCGAGTACGGCGGCTACCCTTACCCGAACCTGGAGATTTTTATGGATAAAAAGACCTATGAACCCGGCGACACCGCAAAGGTGTTAATCAACGCAGGGGAAGAAGGGGCAGCGGCGCTGCTCACCGTTGAGGGCCGGAACTTGTACGAACACAGGCTGCTGACGTTAAACAGCAGGTCCACGCTGGTGGAAATACCTGTGCGGCCCGAGTACCGGCCGAACTTTTATGTTTCGGTCTGCTACGTAAAAGGGAAGAAGTTCGTAACCCAGACGGCCGAGGCCGGGGTGTCGCTGAAGCAGCAGACGCTTAAGCTGACCGTGACCCCGGAAAAGAAGAAGTACGGTCCCGGAGACGAGGTAACCTGTGCCATCAAGACCACGGACGCTGAAGGCAGGCCCGTCCAGGCCGAGGTCTCGCTCGGGGTGATTGACGAGGCCATCTACGCCATCCGGGAGGACGATACCAGGCCGATACTCGACTATTTTTACACCCGCCAGGATAACCTGGTCGCCACAAACTATTCCTTCCCTGATATATACCTGAGCGGCGACAAGACCGCCCCTACAGGGGAAGTGCGCGAGGATTTCGCGGATACGGCCTGCTGGCTTCCCGCCATAGTCACGGACGAAAAAGGCGAGGCCCGGGCCTCCTTCAAGCTGCCCGACAACCTCACCACATGGCGTTTTACCGCGCGGGGCTGCACGCTTGACACCGCTGTCGGGGAGTGTACCGCGAGCATTGTTGCCGCAAAGGATTTTCTTGTCCGGCTCCAGACGCCGCGCTTTTTGGTGGCAGGCGACGAAGCGCTGCTCTCTGCCCTGGTACACAACTACCTCTCGGAGGAGCAGGAGGTCTCGGTAGCGCTCGAAGCCCCGGACCTCAAGCTCCGGAACCCGTCTTCCCAGACGGTGAAGGTTCCGGGCGGCGGGGTCGAACATGTCCAGTGGCGGGCAACGGCGGGGAAGTTAGGGATGGTTTCGCTGACGGTTTACGCGAACTGCCCGGCGGCGGACGACGCGATGCGGTTAACCCTCCCGGTTCACCCGCCCGGCAGGCGGGTCGTGGAGACACGCACCGGTACGCTGGCCGCCGGAAGCGTAACGGAGAAACTCACCGTCCGCAGCGAGGCGTTCCCGGGAGCGAGTGAAATCCGGGTGCGCGTGGCGCCGTCGTTAGCCGCGGCCATGCTGGGCGGCCTCGAATACCTGGCCCGGTACCCATACGGCTGCACGGAGCAGACGATGAGCGCGTTTTTGCCGGACGTGGTGATCTGGCGCACGATGAAGTCGCTCGGCATCCGGAACCCCGAGCTGGAGAAGCAGCTTCCGGATATGGTGGGCAAGGGCCTGAACCGGCTGTACGATTTCCAGCGGGACGACAGCGGCGGCTGGGGCTGGTGCCAGTACGGGCGGAACGATCTGTGGATGACCTCCTACGTCGTCTTCGGGCTCTTGACGGCCCGTGAGGCCGGGTTTGCGGTAAACGAGGATGTACTGTCCCGGGGTCTTGCGGCGCTTGAACAGGCGCTGGCGTTGGAAAAGAAAGATGTTGGGAAGAAGATTTACGGCCTTTACGTCCTTTCGCTCGGCGGGCAGAAGGAAAAGGTAAAAGCCGGCCTTGAACCGGTTTTGAACGGCAAAACCTCCCTGGGTCCGCGCGAGACGGCGCTGGTCGCCCTGACCCTGCACAACATCGGCGAAACGGAGCTTGCCCGGAAATACCTCGAGCGTCTCTGGGAGCAGGCGAATGTCACCCCGGGCGAGATTTACTGGGAGGGCAAGACCGGCGAATACTTCGAGGCATCGACGGAGACGACCGCGCTCGCGCTGACGGCGGTGATTAAGCTTACACCCGCCGACGAACGGACATCCAAAATAGTGCGCTGGCTTACGAGGCAGCGCCGGTTCAACCACTGGCTTTCAACACGCGACACCGCGCTGGTTCTCTACGCCCTGTCGGAATACCTTGCACTGACACGGGAGACAAACCCGGACTTTACTGTCACCGTCTCCTGCAACGGGGAGGAGATTAAAACGGTGAGATTCGACAAGGATTCGCTCTTCGCACCGGAGCAGGAGATAAGGGTCGATCCCGGAAAGGTCCGTACGGGAGAAAACAGCGTGGCCTTTACGGTATACGGCCGGGGTATGCTTTACTACACGGTGGAACTGAAGCAGTTTTTAGAGGATTCGCCGCCGGGCGCTCCCCGTTCCGGAATCGCCGTCAAGCGCGAATACAGGAAGCTTGTCTCGCGCCGGGACGAGAAGTCCGGCACCATTAGCCTTCAGCCCGCGAGGTTCGCCGCGACCGGCTTTAAAAACGGCGACGTGGTGCGCGTGCGGCTCACCGTCAATTCCCCGCGCCTGTACCGGCACCTGATTGTGGAGGATTACCTGCCCGCCGGGTTCGAGGCGTTTGACCGCGGCAGGATGGAGCTGTGGGAGTGGAACTACTGGTGGGTTGACCGGGACGTGCGCGACGACCGGGTGACCTTCTACATCGAAACGCTCCCGAAGGGCGAAAGCGTGCTCGAGTACGAGATGCGTGCGGGAATCCCCGGAACCTACCGCGCCAGACCGCCGCTTGTCGAGGCCATGTACCGGCCGGACGTAGCCGCACACGGTGTTGAGCAAAAGGTGAGCGTCCGATGAGACCGGATAGACCCCTTCTCTCGGGCCGGTGCCAAAAGGCGGTCTTGACCGCGGTTTCGGTTGCGGCCGTCATCCTGCTCGGGACGTGGGCGGCCGCGCAGCCGGGGCGGTGGCACGTCATTGCGGCGTACCGCACCGGCCTCGACGGCCGGACCCCGGCGCAGATTCACAACGCCAGGCTGGCGGTCCAGGCAATCGACGGCAAGCTCCTGCCGCCGGGCGGGGAGTTCTCATTCAACAAGACAGTCGGCTCCTGGTCGGCGGACCGGGGTTACGTCAAAGCGCCGGTAAGCTATGAGGGCGAACTGATCCCGAGCTGGGGCGGGGGCGTCTGCCAGGCCTCCACGACACTTTATAACGCCGCCCTCCTCGCCGGGCTCGACATCCTCGAACGGCACCGCCACCAGTTTCCGCCGCGCTACGCGCCGCCGGGGCAGGACGCCGCCGTAGCGCAGTACAACATCGACCTGCGTTTCCGGAACCCTTACGCATGGCCGGTCAAGATCGAAGCAGCGGTCCGGGGGAAGTGGCTCATCTGCCGCATCATTTCCCGGAAGCTGCCGGACTGCGACATAACCGTCGAAAGGGAGATCAGGGAGGTCATCCCCCCGGGAGAGGTGGTCAGGGCGAGCGGCACCAATCCGGAAATGACCTGGCGCATGGTCACCCGCGGGGCACCCGGCCTGCGCGTGGCCGTCTACCGCCGGGTGACGCGAGGCGGACACTCGGTGCGGACGTTGATCTCCGAGGACACCTACCCGCCGCTCAACCGGCTGATCCGCGGCGAATAGCCGCATTTGTAACAGAAGACCCTTCGCAGCAGCTTGTGTCTGGGTTATTTCGAGGAAAAAATGAAACCGCCGGCCAAGTCGTTTGCATACCCGGATGGTTCGCTTTAATTGCTTGAAAAACGCACACGGGGGCCGCTTTTTTTGTCCGGGCGAACCCGGGAGGACTGGGCACGGCAGCGCAGGGCGGTTTGTTATCCGGATCTGGCCGGGGTTATCTTAAAGACCACTGTGCCGCCACCGGTCCATTCGCAGGGGTCGGGGCACTGTACGAAGGCGGACTCTCCTTCGCGTGCCAGGCCGAGCGATACAGGGGGAACACTCCGGCTGAGCGCGACGTAGTAGGGGAGGAGCGCCGCCAGGGCGTGCAGGCAGAGGGGTTTTTCCGCGACAAGTTTAAACCCCTCGATAATGGAAAAAGCGTCTCCTTCCCGGTAGACCGGACAGTTTCCTTTAATTGTTACCACTTCAATCCGGAGGTCGGCTGGTTTTTGCATCGCCTCTCGCCCCCTCAAGAACACCCGCAAGTCCCGAAATCACTGCGACAACAGTAAGGATCAGCGCGGTATTTAAGAACCTGTGCGCGTATATGGGAATCTCTTCATTCGGCACTCTATCGTTGATTTCAAAGCAAAGAAAATAAACTCCTATACCATCGCCGTCTACGACTGCGTTTTGCAGTTCGAGAAATTTGCAAAATGAGGCCAGAGCCAAGATCAAGAAAATGATCGTTAATACGGCTGGAGTCTTTCTCACTGTGCTCTCCTTCCCCGTTTTATTGTAGTAGACGGCATCCTTCCAGCTCAGATCACTGCGATAGTGTATCGGCCAGCTCATCGAACTCCGCGACGTTTTCCTCCCGCCAGCCAACGCTGACGTGCCGGACGATTCCGTCCTTGTCTACCCAGACGGTTTGCGGGACGGCGTAGGCGTTGTACACCGCGGCGGCCTCTCCCCGGGCGTCAAGCAGCGCGAGAAGTTCCAGGTCGTGCTGCGCCAGAAAACGGGCTGCCGGTTCCTGCTCCTGGGCGATGAGCAGCACCTGGACGCCTTTTTCCCGCCATTCCGGAAAGTACGGCTGCAACTGCAGCGCTTCCTGCACGCAGGGCGGTCAGGTGGGGCTGAAGAAGATCAGCATCACCGGCTGGTTTTGAAAATCGTCCGGGAAACGGACCGTCTTTTCTCCCGCCAGGTCGGGGAGGGCGAAGGCCGGAGCGGGAGCTCCCAACTCTGCTCTCCTGGAGCTGACAGCCATGGGAACACCTCCTTGACGCTCGATCGGTTCCGAGCT
>JASEJH010000289.1 GCA_030016455.1 Thermoanaerobacteraceae bacterium | reverse complement strand
CTCAACCCGGTCCCGATCCCCTGCGGGTCAAGCCCCCGGTGGTTTCTGTTGGCGGGGATTACTATCCTTCCGGCCGCTACCCCTTCGCGGACAAACTCCGGACTCCGGCCCTCACGTGCCGCCACCCGCTCCATCTCCGGCGTTATTTTACCCTTTATGGCCGCCTGCAACTGTGTCAATTCGACCCCTCCAGCATCTTCCGCAAGACCGCTGCGCTCCCGGAAACGTCAGGCGCACCGGTTACGGCACTCACCACGGCTACCCGGTTGACTCCCGCCGCGATCAACGCCGCCACGTTCTCCGAGGTGATCCCACCGATGGCAAATACCGGCAAATTCACCGCGGGCAAAATATCTTGTAACAGCGCTACACCTTTTGGTTCCAACCCCGGTTTGGTCGGCGTGGCGAACACGGGGCCCACCCCAATGTAATCCGCCCCGTCCCGTTCCGCCGCCACGGCTTCCGCCACCGAATGCGCCGAAACACCGATGATCGCCCGGCCGCCCAGGATCCGCCGGGCAGCGGCTACCGGCAGGTCCTCCTGACCCAGGTGCACCCCGTCTGCACCCACCGCCGCCGCAATATCCACCCGGTCGTTGATAATCAGCGGAACCCCCGCTTCGCCGGTCAACCGCCGGAGCACTTGCGCCAGCTCAAAGAACGCCCGTGCCGGGAGTTCCTTTTCCCGGAGCTGAATCATCCCCGCCCCGCCTCGAATCGCCGCTGCCACAACATCCGGGACCGGCCGTGAAGCCGTGTGCGCGCTACCTACAATCACGTAGAGTTTCGGCCCCCTGAGCAACGCGGCTTTGTCCGCAATTGCAGCCCTTCCGGCGAACTCGCGCTCCAGCTCGTAGGCCCAAAAACGCAGCCGTTTGAACTCCGCAACCGCCTCCGGACTCAAACAGCGGGCCGTCTCTTCCAGTACCCGCAACGCTTCCTGAACCCGGTGCACGTTGGCCGCTACCACGGCCGCCGCATCCTGATGCGGCTGCTCGGCGTAAGTTGTACCGCAATCCCGGGTGACGTCGCGTGCAGTGAGCAGTTCCTCGCCCGGCAGGAGGTTGGCGGCCTGTACCAGCTGGTGCCGCGTCGCCCGCACCCTTTCGGCCAGAACGCCGTCGTCAAAGACAAAACGGGCGACATCTTCCAGTACCCTCAACCCTTCACGCGCCCGGTTCAGGTTGGCGTCGAACACCCTGTAAAGCCCTTTTTCCCGCGTCATCAGCCTGATTGCCTCATATATTACAACTTTTTTACCGAAGCTGTCAAACTATCGCCCCCAATGGCACCGTGGTCCAAATGCTCCGCGGTATCCCTTCGTCCGCTCGCCGCAAAAGCGGGGGGTAGAGAAACAGTGTTCCTCTGCTCCCCGTCCGGCTGTGACGTCGCCCTGCAGGCATTCCCCAAAAGCTACGGGGAAAGCAGACAAAAAACGAATTCCCCCTCCGGGGAGAGGGGGTGCAAAAATTCACTCTTTACCTCCCACTTCCTCCGCTGGCATTACCCAGTTCAGGTTCCAGGGTAAAGCACCACCCCCTTTTGCCGGTCGGGGATCTCCACCGCCGGCCCGGCTTCTGCATAGCGGCATCAAGGGATCCGTGCTTTTCTCAGCCCGGCACTACCCGGAGTACCGGACACCCCTGTGGGAAAAGAACAGAACCAGACTACTTGTTTACTTTATCATACCATCTTCGGCGGACACTTCGTAACCCCTATTGCAAAAAACTTCCGGTCGGCCTTCATTCAACGCCCCACCACATACTCCTGTCCCACTTTTCTTGAAGACCAACACACTTCTTTGCCGCGATTTCGCGCAGAACTGCCCTCACCACCGCCACGTCGAAGGGCTTGCCCAGGAAACCTACCGCCCCTTCTTTAAACGCCCTGTTAACCATTTCCACTTCCGGATACGCAGTCATCATCACCACTTCCACCGCGGGAAGAAGCTCCCGCAGTTCGGCCAGGGTGCCGAAACCGTCC
>JASEJH010000288.1 GCA_030016455.1 Thermoanaerobacteraceae bacterium | reverse complement strand
CCTCATTCCCGCTGCTGGGCAAGGAAAAGGGATCAAAGGATAACCGCAGCACGGGAGCGGTTAAGATTCTTGACACCAGCGCCATTATTGACGGGCGGATCGCTGATCTTTGTGCCAGTGGTTTTATCGAGGGAACGCTCCTCATACCGGTGTTCGTACTTGAGGAACTGCAGCACATCGCCGACTCCAACGACATTCTCAAGCGGAACCGGGGGCGGCGGGGTTTGGACATTTTGAACCAGATTCGAAAGGAAGCGAAGGTCAAGGTTCAGGTGTACGAAAACGTCGCGGACCTTGCGGATAATCCGGAAGTGGATGCTAAACTGATTCAGTTGGCAAAGAAAATGGGAGCCAAGATCATCACCACCGACTTCAACCTGAATAAGGTAGCGGAGTTGCAGGGCGTCAGGGTACTGAACGTGAATGAACTGGCCAACGCCTTGCGGCCGATCGTCCTGCCCGGCGAAGAGATGGTGGTTCAGATTATCCGGGACGGGAAAGAGGCCGGCCAGGGCGTGGCCTACCTGGACGACGGCACGATGATCGTGGTGGACAACGGGAAAAGATATATCGGTCATGCGGTGCGGGTCGTTGTGACCAGCGTGCTCCAGACCCCCGCCGGAAGAATGATTTTTGCCAGGCCGAAAGCCGTTCCGGAGGAATCCGGCGAGGGCAAGCTCAACGGGGTGAATGCGGTTGGCTGAGGCCGGGGCGGTACTGGTTGCTGCGGGACAGAGCGTCCGGATGGGGGATGGCCCCAGGAAGCAATTCCGCCTGTTGGGGGGCCTTCCGGTCATCAGCCGGGCGCTCGCCGTTTTTGAAGGGGTTGCGGCGATCGGCAGCGTGGTGCTGGTGGTTCCGCCGGGCGAAGAAGACTACTGCCGGCGGGAAATAGTGGAGCCGGGTGGGTACCGGAAGGTGGCGGCGGTTGTTGCCGGGGGGCACCACCGGCAGGACTCGGTGTGGAAGGGCCTGGGTTCTTTTGCGCGGCCGCCGGAGATCGTAGTCGTTCATGACGGCGTACGGCCGCTGGTTCGGCCCGAATACATCGAGGCAGCCGTTGCGGCGGCGGTTTCCTGGGGGGCGGCGGTTGTTGCCGTACCGGTGAAGGACACCTTGAAGCAGGCCGACGCTGCGGGTTTTGTTGTCCGAACTCTGCCCCGGGAGGAGCTATACCTGGCGCAGACGCCCCAGGCCTTCCGCTTCGAAGTGCTGCACGCCGCCCACCTTAAAGCGCAGCAGGATGGTTTTTACGGCACGGATGACGCGGTGCTGGTGGAACGCCAGGGGCTTCCAGTAAAATTAGTTTTCGGGGGGTACGAGAATATCAAGCTGACGACGCCGGAGGATTTCACGGTGGCGCGGGCGCTGCTCGGCGAAAGAATGCCGCTGCGGGTCGGTTTCGGGTACGATGTCCACCGCCTTGCACCGGGAAGGCCCCTGGTCCTGGGGGGGGTGGCCGTGCCCTGGGAGAAGGGCCTGGCAGGTCATTCCGACGCCGACGTTCTCTCTCACGCGGTGATGGATGCGCTGCTCGGGGCGGCGGGAGCAAGGGATATCGGACACTACTTTCCGCCGGCCGATGAACGCTACCGGGGAATTTCGAGCCTGGAACTGCTCTCCCGGGTGCGCGAGACGATTGCCGCACAGGGCTTCGGGGTGGCGAACGTAGACGCGACGTTGGTGGCGCAGCAACCGCGCCTCGCACCCTTTATCCCCCAGATGGCGGCGAATCTCGCGCAGGTCCTCGGGATCCCGGTTTCGCTCGTCAACGTCAAGGCGACGACCACCGAGGGGCTGGGTTTCACCGGCCGGGAAGAGGGCATTGCCGCTTACGCCGTGGCGCTCTTGGGGCGGCTGTAACCGGAAGCGCCGGGCGGAAGATTAGCCGTTGTTCAGGTTGCCGCCGGGTGCTATAATTAGTTCTGTACGGGAGGGAGACGGTGTTCAAGCGGTTAAAAGAGGATATCAGGGTGGTTTTCGAGCGCG
>JASEJH010000287.1 GCA_030016455.1 Thermoanaerobacteraceae bacterium | reverse complement strand
CAGGCTGCGCGGGCGGAACGGGAGAAACTGCAGCAGCGGGTTGCGGCGCTCCGGGCCGAACTTGATGCCGCAACCACGCAGACCGGCCTGGCACCGCTCCAAAGCAGACTGGAGCGCTACCGGATTGAAACGGGAGTGGTTCCCGTGGGCGGCCCCGGGGTTGAGGTAACCCTGAAGGACAGCAGCGCGGCCTTACAGCCAGGGCAGAACCCGAACCTTTACGTGCTTCATGACGAGGATGTGCTGCGGGTTTTGAACGAACTGCGGGCTGCCGGAGCGGAAGTACTGGCCCTCAACGGTGAGCGCATCCTTGCTACCACCGAGATCCGGTGCATTGGTCCGGCCATTCTCATCAACAAAACTGTACGCAAAACGGCGCCTTTCGTTATCACCGCTATCGGCGACCCGCAGACGCTGACCAATTCCCTCGAAATGCCCGGCGGGGTAGTTGACACGCTGCAGCGCTTCTGGGGGATCCAGGTCTCAATCCGGGAGCTGGCCCAGGTGACCATTCCGGCGTACAAAGGCAGCCGGGAATTCGAGTACGCGCGGCCGGTCAAGGAGGCGAAATAGGTGGCCCCCCGTTACGTTTCCATCACCATTATCGCGCTCATCCTTGGTCTGATGTTAGCGGTGCAGTTCCGGACCACCAATAAGGAGGTTGAACCAACCGCACCTCGGGACCGGGCGCACGAGCTCACCGTGGAGCTTAAGAACCTGGCCGAGGAGCGCGCGCGGCTGGAGGCCGAAGCGGAGGATTTAGAGCGAAAGCTTTCCCGTGCCCGCCAGGGATACGCGCAGGCCAAGGAGACCTTGGAGGGCGAGGTGGAAAAAGCAGCCGTCACCGCCGGTCTGACCCCCGTAGCCGGTCCCGGGGTAAGGGTGCTGGTTGCCACCGGCACGCAGACGCAGGGTGCGCTTTTCACCGTCCGCGACGAAGACCTCTTGAAGCTGGCCAACGAGCTGCGGGCTGCGGGGGCAGAGGCTCTAAGCATCAACGGGGAGCGCCTCATTTCCACTTCGGAAATCCGTCTGGCCGGCTCTTTCATTAACGTGAACACTCGCAAGATCACACCGCCGTACGAGATCCTGGCCGTCGGGGACCCGGCGGCGTTAGAGAGCAGCCTGGAAATCAAAGGGGGTCTGGTCGAGACTTTGCGCGACTGGGGAATGATGGTGACGGTGGAAAGCATGGACAAGGTTCGTATTCCTGCTTACAAGGGGACCTTGCGTTACCAGTACGCCAGACCGGTGAGAGAACCGGCTTAGGAGTTCAGGGCGGGATACATTACGGGGACAGGCGGGAGGGGTCGAGAAATGGAAAACGAAGAACAAGAGTTTTTCGTCTTTCTGGTAAGGAGGGTTGAGGATGTGGCTTGGGATTTGGCTTGCGATGATAGGACTGGTCCTCGGGATCGCGATCGGTTTTAACGTGCCGCTCGTCTTCCCGCAGGCCTACGGGAAATACATGGGGTTGGCGGTGCTGGCGGCGCTGGACTCGGTCTTTGGCGGCGTACGGGCGTCCATGGAAGGACGTTTCGACAATGCGATCTTTTTGAGCGGTTTCTTCAGTAACGCCCTCCTGGCGGCAGGACTGGTTTTCATCGGTGACCGTCTCGGGGTGGAACTGTACACGGCGGCCATTGTGGCTTTCGGCGTCCGGCTCTTCCAGAATTTAGGAACCATTAGGCGGCACCTTCTAAAAAAGTAAAAATTGTCGTTTTAAGAAAAGGGAAATGGTTCTTCGTGTTGAACATTAATTAGCTAAAGGTGACGATTACCCGGCCTGGCTGCCTGTAAGGAAGGAGGACAAAAGTAGTGATTGATGTCGAACTCGCTCTGGATGAGTTCGCGGATATTAAGGTGATTGGCGTTGGTGGCGGCGGGAACAACGCCGTAAACCGGATGATTGCTGCTGGAGTAAGAGGAGTAGAGTTTATTGCGATAAACACCGATGCGCAGGCACTGGCCATGTCCCAAAGCCCCACCAAGATCC
>JASEJH010000286.1 GCA_030016455.1 Thermoanaerobacteraceae bacterium | reverse complement strand
TCAACCTCCTGGTTGCGCAGGACAATCTCAACCTTTACCTTGGGCAGAAGATTAATGCTGTACTCGTGTCCCCGGTAGACCTCGGTCCGGCCCTTTTGCGTGCCGCAACCCATCACCTGGGAGACGGTCATCCCGTGGATGCCGAACCTGCCCAAAGCGTCCTTAACCGCTTCCAGCCTTTCCGGCCGGATGATAGCTTCTACCTTCTTCATGCAGATTACCCCCTGTTCACAATTATAAAGTCAGGCCGCGGTAAGCTTCTTCGCCGTGCTGGGCAACGTCGAGCCCCAGAGCCTCCTCCTCTTCCGAAGCCCGGAGCGGCGTGAAAACACCGACGAGCTTGAGGATGATAAAGGTGGCTGTCGCCGCGAACGCCCAGGTCGCCAGAACCCCTATTATCTGAGGCCCTAACTGCGCCGCGTTACCGAAAAACAGCCCGTCGGCGCCGGCAGAGTTTACTGCCTTGGAGGCAAAGAGCCCCGTGGCCAAGGCGCCCCAGGTGCCGCCGACGCCGTGCACACCGAAGGCGTCAAGCGCGTCGTCGTAACCCAACCGGGGCTTGAGCACCGCCACCGCTAAGTAGCAGATCACGCCCGCTACCAGGCCGATGACCACCGCCGGCAGCGGTCCCACGAAACCGGATGCCGGGGTAATTGCCACCAAGCCCGCCACGCAGCCGCTGGCGGCGCCTAAGACCGTCGGCTTACCATGGTGCAGCCACTCTGCCAACACCCAGGAAAGCGCCGCTGCGGCCGCTGCGGTATTTGTGACCACGAAGGCGCTGGCCGCCAGGCCGTTTGCCGCCAACGCGCTACCGGCGTTGAACCCGAACCAGCCGAACCACAGAAGTCCTGCGCCGAGCACTGTCAGGGGCAGGTTATGGGGGAGCATCGGCTCGGTACCGTAGCCCCTGCGCCGTCCCAAAACCAGCGCCGCCACCAGTCCTGAAACACCTGAACTGATGTGTACTACTGTTCCACCGGCGAAATCCAGCGCTCCCAAGTTCCTCAGCCAGCCGCCCACGCCCCACACCCAGTGGGCCAGCGGGTCGTAAACAAAGGTGGTCCAGAGCAGGGCAAAGGCCAAAAATGCCGGGAAACGCATCCGCTCTACAACCGAGCCAGTAATCAAGGCCGCGGTAATAATGGCGAACATCAACTGGAAGACCATAAAGAGTTGGTGCGGGATTGTTCCCGAATAATCGGGGTTGGGATCCAGTCCCACGCCACTGAGCCCCAGCCAGGAAAGGTCACCGATCAGGTGCCCCTTGTCAGGACCGAATGCCAGGGAGTATCCCCACAAAACCCATTGCACCGAGACCAACCCCAGGATGATGAAACTGATCATAATGGTGTTTAAGACGTTCTTCCTGCGCGCCATCCCCCCGTAAAACAGGGCCAGTCCCGGAGTCATCAGCATCACCAGGGCACTCGCGGTTAAAATCCATGCCGTGTCGCCGGTATCCACCGCGGCGTCGGCCGCCCAGGCCGTACTACAAACCGAAAGGAAGACGAGAAGTAAAATACCCGTTAAACGTAACCGCTTCATCACCCAAACCCTCCTTGAGAATTTTTACAACCGGTCTATCGTCTCGCCCCGGTGCGGGTGGCGCCTTGAAAACCACGCCAGGGCGTTAATAAAAAGTAAAAGGTGCTCCGCGTCCTGAGGCTGCTATGCCTCGCGAAGCACCTTTGCTTCAGGTTTTTGGAACTTTCCCTGGATTAGAGTAAACTCGGACAGTTGCTCCGTTTGAGGGAAAAGCAAAAGGGCGATAAACCTTCCGGCCTCACCGCCCTGCTGCAGAACACACCATTGTATTTCTGCACGTTCCTAAACTATAATATTTAAATACATTTTACGTCCTGCTGCTCGTTTCGTCAATAGTTTTTCATAAAAAAATTGTAGATGAGCCACAGTTTCTAAAAAATTGTTCGCGAGCTTCCGACTTCCTTAAGCCGTTATTATAAAGCCGTCTCGCCTCTTTCCCCGGTCCGGATCCGGATCACGTC
>JASEJH010000285.1 GCA_030016455.1 Thermoanaerobacteraceae bacterium | reverse complement strand
GCAGCTGGCGCAAAGCAAATGGTGGTGGGTTTCAAAGTGTCGCTCGTAGTAACTCCGGTTCTCTCCGAGATCAAGTTTCTGCAAGAGATTCGCCGCGACCAGAAGGTCGAGAGCACGGTAAACCGAGGCGCGGGAAACCTTTCCCCCGCGGGCTTTAATCCGGTCCAACAGTTCCTCTGCGGTGAAGTGGTCGTGGAAAACCATGATGGCGTCGAGGACCGTTTTTCTCTCACTGGTTAGTTTGCCGCCCCGGCTGCTCAAAAAGTTGCGGAGGCTTTCCAGTTCCTTACTTATTCCCCCCACCCCCTGCGCCGGAAAATTTTGAGATTGAGACTAAGTCTTATTAAAAATACAACTCAAGCATACAACAGCTCCGGCGGGGTGTCAAGAGATAAGCGGAGGAGTTTTTTCGGGAACAGGTCCGGCGCTGAAGGCGGGAAGAGGCGCTGGGTTTAGCGGGCCTCGGTCAGGTGGGAACGGGGTCCGCTTTTCCGCGGCGGACCGGTTCGGATGGGGGCGAGGAATCCGGCGTCACGGCAGGGGCGGGATTGGCGGGTGTTCAGCTGCTTTGTACCAGAACGTAGACCCTGCCGTCTTTAACGCGGCAGGGCCACTTCTCCAGCACCTTACCGCTACGGACCGCCGTTCCGTTGGGGCCGTAAACCGTGTTGCACAAGGGGCAGTGAAAACCTCCCCGGCCTTCGGACCAGATAACGAAACCGTCGTCTTCCGGGCAGCGGGACCGGTAGGCGTTCACGGCGGTACCGGCGGCAATTACGTAGACCGGCTGGGTACCGGTGAAAACAACACGTGGTTTGCCGGCCTCTTCGACGGTACAGATATATTTCCATTTCTTTCCGGGTTCAAGCAACGTACTGCTGCCGGTCAGAAGGCCGAGCAACCCTCCATACTCCCCGGCGAATTTCTTTGGGTTGGCCTGGTCCTTCAACCAGGAAAGGAACGCCGCCCGGCTTAAAGGACCATTCTCCGGCCGCTTGCTTTCTCCGCTCATGAATCACCTGTCCTCCTTCCAACCGCGGAACCCGAGCTGCTCCAACGTCGCTAACCATCCCGGACATCTTTGCCCCCGGAGTCGGTGTTTTTTCTTTGCTTGTGACGAGCATCGTACCACCGGTCGCGGGTGCGGTTTAAAATAGCCGGATTTGCAGAACGCTGCGGGTGGTTCAGGATCAGGCTAAACCACCGGGCGGCGGTATTTTCCCGCCCCAAACGGAGGTTCAGGTCGCCAAGAAGATACAGCAGATTGAGTTCCGACGCAGGGTCGGTTGACCCTTCGGTCCGGTAAGATTCTTCAAGGCACGCCAGCGCCTTCTCGGTGAAAACCTGTTCTTCCTTTTCATTTCCGGCAATCCGGTGCAGCCAAGCGATTTTCAGGTAAAGCTTCCCGATGAACGCCTTTTTCAACCCCGCTGCTTCGGCACAGGCGGCGGCCAGCCGAAAGGCCTCCAGCGCCTGGAGGAGGTCCCTGATCCCGTCAAAGCGCTGCGGCGACCGCAACTGCGGCAACAGGGCAGCGAGGCCGGCCTTGGCTCGTTCGTTCAGTTTAGCCGGCATATCCTCGGTAAAGGCGTAACCGCATTTCGGGCAGACGAGGACTTCGTAAAAAAGAGGGTTGACTGTTTCGTAGTAGGGGCAGAAGTCGCTGTCCGTCCTGACCAGCCGGATCTCCTTCGACTTTACCGCCGGCGAAGAAAAGCGGGTGCCGCAAAAGGTGCAGGTATGGCTTTTGGCGTAAAGGTACTCCGCCTGCTCCTCAGCTCTTGACGCCTGTGTTTTTGCTGGTGCAGCTTTTCCTGCTTCAGGAGCAGGCTGGGGGGGCTCGGCGGCCGGTGGTACCACGATATTCAGGGTTAGTCCCTTTTCAAAAAGGTTCCGGGCCAAAAGGTGGAGCAGCGGCACCGCTTCTTCCGGGTGGGCTTTCAAAAAGGACTCGAAGTCCTGGCGGGATATTGTAAGCGCAGCCGTTTCTTCTTCGGCGCGTACCGTGGTTGAGGCGGGGTTATTTCCAAGGATGTCGAGGATT
>JASEJH010000284.1 GCA_030016455.1 Thermoanaerobacteraceae bacterium | reverse complement strand
TGGGTCTGGGCAGAACGGAGAACTTTTTGGCTTCCGACATACCGGCCGTGCTGGCGGACACCCGCCGCACCTACATCCTTGACGACGGCGACCTTGCCGACGTCCGGCCGGACGGCGTCTTGATCTGCGACGCCAACGGCCGGCGGCGGCATAAAGAGGTGTTTGAAGTAAAGTGGGATGCGGCTCAGGCTGAAAAGGCGCCGTTCCCACACTTCATGCTCAAGGAGATCCACGAGGAGCCGAAGGTGCTTCGGGACACGCTACGCGGGCGGATAGACGCCGGAAAGGTCGTTTTTCCGGAGTTGAAAATCGACCGGGCGCTGTTCCGGTCCTGCCGGCAGCTTTTCGTCACCGCCTGCGGCACGGCCTACCACGCCGGGCTGATCGGGAAGATGCTGATCGAGCGGCTGGCGCGCCTGCCGGTGGAGGCAGAAATCGCCTCCGAGTTCCGGTACCGCGAACCCCTGATCGGCCCGGGCGACCTGCTGGTCGTGATCAGCCAGTCGGGCGAAACGGCAGATACCCTGGCCGCCATGCGCGAGGCCAGGGCGAAGGGGGCCTCGGTTCTGGCAATCACCAATGTCGTCGGGAGTTCGGTGGCCCGGGAGGCGGACGAGGTGCTTTACACCTGGGCCGGCCCCGAGATCGCCGTCGCTTCCACTAAGGCTTACGTGGCGCAAGTGCTGCTGCTTTCTCTCTTTGCCGTATACCTGGCGGAGGAGCGGCGCACCACGCCGCCGGGGCTGCTTCAGGAACTGGTAGCGGAGCTGCCGCGCCTTTCGGAGTATGCGGAAAACATCCTCGCCCGGGAGGAAGAGATCGCGGCGCTGGCCGCCACGCATAAGGACGTAGAGCACACCTTCTTCATCGGGCGGGGGCTGGACTGGGCGGTGGCGTGCGAGGGCGCCCTGAAACTGAAGGAAATCTCCTACATCCACGCCGAGGCCTACCCGGCCGGGGAGCTGAAGCACGGGACCCTGGCCTTGATCACCGAGGGTGTGCCGGTAATCGCGCTTGCCACCCAGCCGGCGCTCTACGAAAAAATGGTGAGCAACATCAAGGAGGTTAAAGCCCGCGGTGCCTGGGTGCTGGCCGTGACGACCGAAAACGACGGGAAAGTGGCGCAGGTGGCCGACGCGGCCATCACTCTACCGCCGGTGAACCCGCTGCTCGCTCCGGCAATCACGGTGATCCCGCTCCAGCTCTTTGCCTACTACGCCGCCGTGGCCCGCGGCTGCGACGTGGATAAACCGCGCAACCTGGCCAAGAGCGTCACGGTGGAGTAAGGAAGCTGGCGGTTAACGACAGGATTAAGAATGTTAAGCCACCCCTGAAGGAAGTCTTGTCCGGACGGGGTGGCCTTCTTGTATTAAAGCCGGGAAGAAAAGTTAGAGAAGGTACCCGAGCCTTTCACTCCTTTGCACCGTTGCCGGAAACGATTGGTGGTTGGAAAAATTAATGCAGTACCATCCCCGAAATCAAGGAAGGGGTTTGCGGTAGGGCTTATATGAAGGGATTACCTGCGGTGTTTCCGGCCAGACAGTGAGATTTGGCTGCTACCTTCTACCGCCAGAGGGCACCGAGGGCAAGACCGCCGGCGACGGCGATTAGCGTACTGATCAGTGTGCCGACCAGGTAGTATTCCGCAAAGGCCCGGTCGTCGAGTTGCTTGAACCTCGCGATTGATTTCGCCGCCAGCACGAACCCGACCGCCGCCATTTCGCCGCGCATCACCAGCAGGAGTATGACTGCTCTTTCTAAGACGCCGATGCATTTTCCGGTGTTCGGGACCGAGGCCTCGTCTTTTTTGACGTTGAAGCAGTCGAGTTGCATCCTGATGAAGACGGCCGCGCCGAACAGGACGTACACGATTACAACGGCGCTCAATACGAA
The DNA here is from genome assembly GCA_030016455.1 of Thermoanaerobacteraceae bacterium. Classification (GTDB taxonomy): domain Bacteria; phylum Bacillota; class Desulfotomaculia; order Desulfotomaculales; family Ammonificaceae; genus Yes71-27. The sequence continues at coordinate 191 of JASEJH010000284.1, read as the reverse complement.
ATTTTCGATGAACCAACCCCGGGCCGCAAACCAGCTCGCCGGGTCGAGGGTAGGGAAGAGAATCGAGTACAATCCCAGAACTGAGGGAGAGGGTTCCACGGTCAATGCCCTGGAAAACAACGTCCATAAAAGGTACAGGGCATAAAGATGCGCGGCCTGGTCCAGAACAAAGCCGGCGGTCTGCAGGACCG
>JASEJH010000283.1:567-2091 GCA_030016455.1 Thermoanaerobacteraceae bacterium | reverse complement strand
TTCTGGTAAACGGGGCCAGTATGACCGGCACCGGACAACTGCCGAAGTTCGCCGCCGAGATGTTCAAGGTAGAGGGGGAGGAGCTTTACCTCATTCCCACGGCCGAGGTGCCGGTAACCAATTACCACCGGGAAGAGATTCTGGACGGACGCCTCTTGCCGCTCAAGTACGCGGCCTACAGCGCCTGTTTCCGGGCGGAGGCGGGTGCGGCGGGGAAGGACACCCGGGGGCTGATCCGGCACCACCAGTTCAACAAGGTGGAACTGGTGAAATTCACCCGCCCGGAGGAATCGGACGACGAACTGGAATCCCTGTTGCGGGACGCGGAAGAGGTTTTGCGGCGCCTCGGGCTCCCGTACCGGGTAATCGTCCTCTGCACCGGCGACCTCGGTTTTGCGGCGGCAAAAACCTACGACATCGAGGTCTGGCTCCCCAGCTTCGGGGAGTACAAGGAGATTTCTTCCTGCTCGAACTTCACCGATTTCCAGGCGCGCCGGGCAAACATCCGTTACCGGCCGCATCCCAGAGCGAAGGCGGAATTGGTTCATACGTTGAACGGCTCGGGCCTGGCGGTGGGGCGGACGGTGGCGGCGATTCTGGAGAACTACCAGGAGGCGGACGGCGCGGTGGTAATCCCCGAAGTCTTGCGCCCGTACCTGGGCGGACTGGAAAAGATCCCGCCCGCGGGCTGAAGAGGAGGCGTTTCAATGCGCCGGTATTCCGCCGGCGGCCGCGGCTGGCATCGGGGGACATACGGCACCAGCCGGTTTCGAAAGTGAAGGAAACGCCGGCGTAATGTCGTGCCCGCCTGAAAAAGGAGTTGCGGTTGCCCTCAGGACCGGGTATAATTTTTCAAAATGCTGGCCATCCAGGTGCCGTTATCCCTCGGGTTGCTTTTTTGGAAAGCAGGCAGGATATTTGTGCGGGCGCGCGAATTTTTCAAGTTTATAAGAGAAATTAGTTAGATACCAGAAGGGATGAACTGGCTTTGCCGGAGGAGATTTTAACCGCGGCTGCGGAACCGGTTCTCGGCCGCTGGGAAAGGGTTAAGGCTTACGTTGAAGTAACCAAGCCGCGCTCGGTTTTCCTCCTCGTTTTTACAGCGGTGGCTCCGCTGGCGGTAGCGGCGCAGGAGGTGACGGTTTCCTGGGGGCAATTGCTGGCGGCGCTGGTCGCGGTCACGCTGGCCTGCGCGGGAGCGAACGCCGTCAGTTGCTACGTAGACCGGGACCTCGACGCCGCGATGCTCCGGACCTGCCGGCGGCCGATCCCTTCGGGGCGGATCAAGCCCCCGGTGAAGGCGCTTTACTGGGGACTTTTTCTTTTCGCCGCGTCCCTTGTGCTTGGCTGGCGGTTGAACCCGGCGGCCTGTCTCAGCCTGTGCGGCGGGATGTTAGGGTACGTCGGGATCTACAGTCTCTGGCTTAAACGCAAGAGTGCGTGGAACATCATCCTCGGCGGTTTCTCCGGCGGTTTGCCCGCGCTTTTCGGCTGGGCGGCGGTTACCGGCCGGGTGGAGTTGCT
>JASEJH010000283.1:0-557 GCA_030016455.1 Thermoanaerobacteraceae bacterium | reverse complement strand
CTCCCGGTTTTGATTGCCGGGCTCGTGGTCCTCTGGATCCCGAACCATATCTGGAGCCTGGCGATCTTCTACCGCGACGATTACGCCCGGGTGCAGGTGCCGATGCTTCCGGTGGTGACCGACATCAGGAAGGCCCTGCACTGCCTCCTTTTGACGGTGCTGCTGATGGTCGCGTTGTCGCTGTGGATCGGTTATGTGGGAAGCTGGGGCCCGGTTTACTGGGCCACGGCCCTGTTTTTGGGTGCACTCACCCTGGTACTGAGCGTTTACATTTACCTGCGGCCAACACAGGTGAACGCCTGGCGGCTCTTCAAGTTTTCCAGTCCGTATCTCTTCCTCCTCTTCTTTGGGATGCTGCTCGACGCTTTCCTCCGGTAGGTATCTGTCGCTCGTAAAAAATCCCTTTTGCCACTTGACAATCAGACTCTGGCCGTTTAATTTGAAAATAGTTAAATGGTTAAAGTATTTGGGGGAGATGGGATGAATAACCTGGAAGTATGCCAGGAAAAGGTGGAGGAGGTGATGCGGCTTTTCGCCCGCCGCCTACTGAGGGAGTT
>JASEJH010000282.1 GCA_030016455.1 Thermoanaerobacteraceae bacterium | reverse complement strand
TTTTGAACCGCCAGTACGGAATTTCTCCGCAAAAAGGGCGGACAGGCTGCTTTCCCTGCCGCGTGCCGCCCTTTACCGGGCTACCCGCCAGCGGTCGCTTTCCCGGTAGATGTCCCCGCCGTGGATGTCGTTGGCCACTAAAGCCGGAAAATCTTCCACGATAAACTCGTGGACCGCCTCTGGCCCAAGGTCGGCATAGGCAAGCACCCGAGCTTCTTTAATTGTCCGCGCCAGCAAGGCCCCCGCCCCGCCGTAAGTAACAAAATAGACGGCCCTGTACTCCGCCAGCGCCGCCACCACCTTCGGGGAGCGGTAGCCTTTGCCGATCATCCCCCTGAGCCCCTGCGCCAAAAGCGGAACCGTGTACGGGTCCATCCGGCCGGATGTAGTCGGTCCCGCTGCCCCGATAACCTTTCCCGGCGGTGCCGGAGTCGGTCCGACATAGTAGATCACCTGCCCCCGCAGGTCCACCGGCAGCTTCTCCCCCCGGGCCAACGCCTCTACCAGCCGCTTGTGGGCGGCGTCCCGGGCGGTGAGCAGGCGGCCGGTGATTAAAACGGCCTGGCCCGCCCGCAGGGATTCTATTACCGCGTCGGTCAAAGGTGTGGTTATCCGTAACGTTCTCACCTATGCGGCCCCCGCTATTATCCTAAAAACGTAAGCTTTTCTGGGTTAGCATCCCGTACTGCTCGAAGTGACGGTCGTAAGTAAAGGCAGCATCGAAGCCAAGCCGCTCCATCAGCGCAAAGCTGGTAGCATCGGTATACGAAAAGTCTTTGTCGGCACAGTTTTCAATAATCTCTCTCGCTTTTTTCTCATCCCGACTGGTAACCCGCTCAACGGGCCAGGTATTGGCTAAGAACCATTCCCTGGCCTTAGCCGGATAAGCCCGAATGGCAAGAAGGTTGTAGGTCTCTGCCACCACAAAGTTTGATAGAACGAGCTCCGCCCTTGCTTCGGTAAGCTGGCGCAGAACCCCAACCGCCGCGCGATGGTTTCGGTCGTTTTCGAGAAGAAGCGCAGCAATGGCGCTGGAGTCCACAAAAACTCTCACGCCTTCTCACCCAGGTATTTATGCTTCTCCTCGGAAACATCGTTTTTCCCTTCACGGTCCACCGCCGAGCCGATGAGCCGCCAGATACCGTCATCAAAACTTGCCCTTTTGTATACCGGCATTTTATAAAGGACTAGGCGGTCACCCTCAACCTCGCATACCAGGTAATCTCCCTCTTCTACCTGCAACTTCTGGCGAACAAACAGGGGAAGCGTTACCTGGCCTTTTGGTCTTATCCTAATAATTTCCATATTATAACTTACTCCTTCTTTATGAACTTTCTTACTTGGTTATAAATTAACACTACGCCATGCGAAAGTCAATTAAACTTGCAGCCTATTTCTTAAAGCTCCGCCGACCGGTGGCGCGCCGCGTGGCAGTTCAGGTTCACCGCCACCGGGAGACTGGCGATGTGGCAGGGGTACACCGAAACGTGCACCGCCAGCGCCGTTACCCGGCCGCCCAGTCCCAGCGGCCCGATCCCGGACCGGTTGATCGCCTCTAAAAGCTCCGCTTCAAGCGCCGCTGCCAGGGGATCGTCGCTGTGGCTGCCAAGAGGCCGTAGCAGCGCCTCCTTCGCTAACAGCGCCGCCTTCTCCATCGTCCCGCCGATCCCCACGCCCACTACCAGCGGCGGGCAGGCGTTCGGCCCCGCATTTTCGACTACTTCGAGGACGAACCGCTTTACTCCTTCGACCCCGTCGGCGGGCTTAAGCATCCGCAAAGCACTCATGTTCTCACTGCCGGCGCCCTTCGGTGCAACGGTGATCCTGAGCCTGTCGCCGGGTACGACCCGCGTGTGGATCACCGCCGGCGTGTTGTCCCCGGTGTTCACCCGGTTGAGCGGGTGGCGCACCACCGAGGTGCGGAGGTAGCCTTCCCTGTAGCCGCAGCGCACGCCCTCGTGCACCGCCGCCTCCAAATCACCAACAATACGGAGGTCCTGTCCCACTTCCAGGAAAACCACCGCCACCCCGGTATCCTGGCAAACGGGAATCCCTTCCTGCCGGGCCAGCGCCGCGTTGGCCAGCAGTTTTT
>JASEJH010000281.1:1320-2179 GCA_030016455.1 Thermoanaerobacteraceae bacterium | reverse complement strand
CAGGGCGAACAACCTGCGGATTATAGCCACGATCCTGGAGTCCACGCCCCGGCTGCACGCCAACCCGCAGGCCTGGGCAGATCCCTGGAAGCGCGCCAAGCTTGAGAAGATGACCCTCCTGCTCAAGGGTGCCTTGGCCGCCTACGCAAAGGTAGGACTTAAGATGAACGTTCCCGGAGACAAACTCCAGGAGCTCCTCAAGATCCTCCCGGCAATGAAGCACCCGACCGTATCGCCACTCTATAACAACGGCGGGTGGGTCGCGGTGGAAGTCGTGATCGACGAACACCGCGTCCGGGAACTGATTCCTGCTCTAAAAGAAGCGGGCGCGCAGGACATCATCGAGTATCCGCTCAATAAAGTAATCCCTTAAGAGGCGAGGCTATCCCGCCAGAATTCAGAATCCAGAATAATAGAAAATGGGGAAGGGACCTTCTGGCTTCTGGCTTCCTTATTCTCTCTGTTTTCCTGCTTCCGGTTCCGTGGTGATCACCACCGGAACCTCTCCGGGCTTCACCAGTCCTAATTTCTCCCGCGCCAGCGATTCCACGTACGCTTCCGATTCTAACAGCCGGACCTGTTCCCATAGCAGGGCGTTCTTTTTTTTAATCGTTTCAAGTTCCGACTCCGCCCGGATAATGCCCTGCTCAAGGGTGGCCAGCCGGGTAAATTGAACGCCGACCAGGATCAATAGATAAGCTAAAAAAACCACGAACAGCAAGGTTGGCAAACGTGTAACATTTAAATGCCGCTTGGTCCGCGCCCTCCTCTGATCCTTAACCGCCTTCTTCGCCGTCATCTGCCGGTTCCTCCTCCTCAGGCAGCAAGACCTCCCCCGGCAAAACAATAACCACTTCGT
>JASEJH010000281.1:0-1310 GCA_030016455.1 Thermoanaerobacteraceae bacterium | reverse complement strand
GCGGGCAATCGCCTCGGCGGGATACCCGCTCTCTTTCAGGACCACCACCTGCCGCTCGCGGAAACTGAGTTTCTCTACGCCCCTGATCTCGATCTTCATCTTTTCCGGTACCTATCCACCGCTTTGTCCACAAAGTATGGACAAAATTATTACGTAATTTCTACGCCCTGGGAAAAACTCCTGCTTTCGAGAAGAATTTTTTCGGGTTTATCCAGGCAGCGTACCTGCTAATCCGGTTCGGGGCCGGCTGCACGACGCCGCCGGAAAGGCGATGACAAACGGCGGAACAGGCGGAAAAAAAGAAGAAAGGGGCGTTCAAGGATGTCAAGAAAACCGGCCAGGGTCTTGCCTAGAAAGCGGCTGAAAGCCGTGCTGTAGCGGCGGAAAAACTGCCGGTGGCAGAGAAAACCGGTAGCTATGCCCAGAAGAGTGTAGAACCGCACTTCACCAGTGTCCGCTACAAAAATGAAAAAGGCAGCCAGAGAAGTGAAGGTTAACCAAAAGGAAACGTCACTGAAGGTCCTCAGGAAGCGTGACCGCTTCTTCAGTTGGGAGAAAACCTGGCAGAGGTCAAAAAGCCACCCGCCGCCCACCCCAATGGCCAGGCTCACCCCGAAACCTTCTAACTGGGAGAACAGGCCGGGCACCTACCGGACCAGCCTCTCCCAAAGGCCGCGCAACGCAACCCCCCGTGCGGGTTGCCTTTCCTCATCGGAATAGGCGACGGACTGGAACTTTCCCTCGGCAACCAGCCTGCCCGTTTCGAGGTTGAGCTCGGTGATATACAGCCCTTCTCCCTTCAAAACCAGGTAACCGAGGTCGGTTTGCGCCTGAATCTCCTTTTCCGTAAAGGTGCCCACGTGCCGGACTCCTTCGGCGACCAGGCGCTTCCGGTTCTCAATACTCAAACTGTGCCCGGTTTCGGCCATCAGCGTCCTACCCTCCAAAGACGATTTTCGCACTCTCCCAGATGATTTTTATGCCCCGGAACCAATCCGGTAGAACGATGAAAACGCGTTCACAGCGTTTCGCCGGAGTAGCCCATGCGGGCCGAAGGCCCACACCAGCGGAAGGACGAAAAGGCGGCGTTGCCTGTTTCAGCTCCAAGCGAACACTTGAGACGCGTGGTAACCAAACTAAGCGAGGACGAGCAGCGGAAGCGGGTCTGCGGCCACGGACGGCCCGGCACTCAGCCTTTGAGTGCCGGGCGAACGTGTGAGCGGGAGCGAAACAGGCGCGAAAGCCGCCGGTACTTTGGAAATCGCCGGGCATTTTCGCCGGAGGCGGAATCGAGTAGGAGGGGGCGGTTA
>JASEJH010000280.1 GCA_030016455.1 Thermoanaerobacteraceae bacterium | reverse complement strand
ATCTCGGTCTCGGTAGCAGCACCCACCTCGATCACCGCTACGCCGCCCGCCAGCTTGGCCAGCCGCTCCTGCAGCTTCTCCTTGTCAAACTCCGAAGTCGCCTCGTCGATCTGCTTCTTGATCTGGGCGATCCGCTTGGTGATGTCGTCGGGATTGCCCTGGCCACCGACGATAATCGTCTCTTCCTTCTTGACCCGGACCTGCCGCGCCCGGCCGAGCATGTCAAGCGTCGTCTTGTCAAGCTTCAGGCCGACCTCTTCAGAAACAACCTGGCCGCCGGTCAGGATAGCAATATCCTGGAGCATCGCCTTCCGCCGGTCACCGAAGCCGGGCGCCTTGACGGCGCAGCAGGAAAGCGTCCCGCGCAGCTTGTTGACCACCAGCGTCGCCAGCGCTTCGCCTTCCACGTCTTCGGCGATGATCAGCAGCGGTTTGCCAGACTGCAGTACTTTCTCCAAAAGCGGCAAAATATCGGTTACCGCAGAAACCTTTTTATCCGTGATCAGAATGTAGGGATCAGTGAGAATAGCTTCCATCCGTTCCGGATCGGTAATCATGTACGGCGAGATGTAACCGCGGTCGAAGTTCATTCCTTCGACCACCTCGAGCGAGGTGCCGATCCCCTTCGACTCTTCCACGGTAATCACGCCGTCCTTGCCGACCTTCTCCATCGCGTCGGCAATAAGCTCGCCGATGGTCGGGTCGTTGGCGGAAATAGAAGCCACCTGGGTGATGGACGCCTTCGACTCCACCGGCTTGGCGATTCTCTTCAGTTCATCAACCACTTTCTCTACTGCCTTCTCAATCCCGCGCTTGATGAGCATCGGGTTGGCACCGGCAGTAACGTTCTTCATTCCCTCCCGCACGATGGCCTGCGCCAAAAGCGCCGCCGTAGTGGTGCCGTCGCCGGCCACATCATTAGTCTTGGTGGCGACCTCCTTCACCAACTGCGCGCCCATATTCTCGAGCGGGTCGGGAAGCTCGATCTCCCGCGCAATGGTCACACCGTCGTTAACGATCTGGGGCGAGCCGAATTTTTTCTCCAGCACCACGTTCCGGCCCCGCGGACCCAAGGTTACTTTAACCGCGTCCGCCAGGGCGTTAACGCCCCGCTCTATTGCCGTCCGTGCATCTTCACGATAGACAATCTCTTTCCCTGGCAATTTGTTTGACCCCCTTTAACCTTAATTTTTTGAGTTCTGTTTTCAAAAAATCTGTTCCCACCAAGAACTACTCAAGCACGCCTAAAATATCGCTTTCGCGCAAGATCAGGTACTCCTCGCCGTCAAGCTTGACCTCGTTCCCGGCATACTTGGAGTAGAGTACCTTGTCTCCGACCTTCAGGTCGATGGCTACACGCTGCCCGTTGTCAAGCAGGCGACCAGGGCCGACCGCCATTACTTCTCCCTTCTGCGGCTTTTCCTTGGCGGTGTCCGGAAGCACAATACCACCCTTGGTCACTTCCTCCATCGGCAGCGGTTTCACCACCACCCTTTCTCCCAAAGGTCTAATCAACGACGATCCCTCCCTTGACTTTTTGGATTATTTATTAGCACTCATCTTTAATGAGTGCTAACACAGGCCAATAAATATAATAGCGAAGCCATCCCCAAAGGTAAACCGGCAATAAATCAGATTTTCGAGTTTTAACACCAGCAGAAAATCTTCAGGACGTCAGTGCTGCAGCTTTTTTCTTCTTTCTGCTAATTTCACAAAATTTCATTATCTCACTGCCGGTTGTTCCGGTTAAATATTCTTGCCTTTTAAAGAAAATTTATACGGCAAAAGGCTTGAAGGCCCTGGTAGCGGCGGCCGGCAGGTTGACAATCCCGGTTAGAATTGGTACTTTGTTATTTAATTTACCGGAAAAAATAGACTTTCTACGGCTAAAATTCGGCCGCTCAAGGTGATTGTTTTGACACCGCGGCTGGTAAAGTATTATCTTTTTTTAAAGTTTTAAAGAGCAAAGCAAGGAAGTTTGTCCTCCTGCTTTTTCCTGTGGCTTTCATAACCGGTTCAACCTATACTTTCGATATGAGGAGCGTGTTGTAAAAATTTAATCTCTCGAAAGCAGGCTCTATCTATTTACAAATAGCAAGCTTTAGCAGAAAGTCTGGAGACCGCGAAAAACGAGCATGGCGCGGAAGCCGGGAGGGGACGGGGCGGAGCGTACTTGGAGGTACGTGAGC
>JASEJH010000027.1:1368-10476 GCA_030016455.1 Thermoanaerobacteraceae bacterium | reverse complement strand
GTCGCGGTTCGAAGTTCAGTTTAACCTGACGGACCTTTAGGGTCCGTTCTACGTTTAAGTTTGCGGGTACAGCTTCTAAGTCTGTAATTAAAACTTGAACCGTCCAACCGTTATATCGTTACACCGACTCAAGGCTCGGGGTTTCTTTCTTCTGACTTCTGACTTCTGACTTCTGACTTCTGACTTCTGACTTCTGACTTCCGGCTTCTGGCTTCCAGTTCCTGAATTCTAACCCCCGACCTTCTACGTCATTTCGTTTTTTTTCGCCGCTCCCCTGTCAAATCCTTCCCGGGAACTCACAAAAAGCCTCCCGTCCGGCGAAAGGCTGGCCAGAAAAACCTGGGGCAGATTCAGACCGCGCCTCTTGAGCTCGCTTTCCAGCCAGGCCCGGTCCAGGCCTGCAACCGCAAGATCCCGTTCCAGCACCTCCCCGTCCGCGACGAGAATGCAAGGCAAACCGGCAGTGCCTCCCTCCAGCCCCAAATCTCCCCGAGTGACCGGCTTGTTTTCCCCGCGCGGCACCACACTGAGCCGCCCTGAGTTCTCCAGAACCGCACACATTACCTCCGCCGGGTCGGGATACCCCTTCTCCCGGAGCTGGCTCAGCAGGTCATCCAGGTTATACCGCGCGCGCCGCATTTCCCGGTGCAAGATTTGCCCGTCCCGAATCACCAGTTGCGGCTCGCCGCACATCAGGCACCTGAACCGGCGGTTGTACAGCGCCGCGTAGGAAAAGGCGATTTCCAGCACCACCAGGGTAACGAGCGGCAAAAGACCCCGCAGCAGCGGGATTTCCGGCTGCAGCATCGGCAGCGCGGCCACCTCGGCGATGACTATCGCCACGACGAAGTCAAAGGCGGAAAGCTGCCCGATTTCCCGTTTGCCCATCAACCGCATCACGAGCAATAAAACAAAATAAATCAGTACCGTGCGGTAAAAAATCATCAACACCGGCATCCACCCCGTGCAGCCTCTTTGCAAATCTCTCTTTTTATGTTATCCTGACAGAGATATCAATCCGCACCAGGGAACCGTCAGAGTCAGAAAAAAGCTGATAGGAGCGGAAGATGTTCGACACCGGTCAAATCTTCTTCAATGCCGCCGTTACCGGTAGTCTCTATCTTCTCGCCGGAACAGGCCTGACCCTCACGTACGGGCTTTCACGGTTCCCCAATTTTGCGTACGCCGAGTTTATCACCTTTGGAGGCTACATCGGCTACCTCTTTCTCCAGCGGGCCGACGGCAGCCTGCCGGTCGCCTTGATAACGGCTTTTTTCGCTTCCGGCATCCTAAGCGTCGTGAGCTATCGCTTCTGCTTTCGCCCGCTGATTGACCGGAAAGCGGCGCTTATCCCTCTGATGATCGCCTCCATCGCCCTCGGATACGTCATCCGTTACGCCATCGGCGAGGTGTGGTCCTGGTCGGCCCTCTCCTACCAACCGGTCTGGTCCGCGTTCGAACTCGGCGGTATCAGGGTAACGGCCCTCTGGCTCTACCTCGTCGGCGCCGCCCTGCTTACCGGAACCAGCCTCCACTTCCTCTTGACCCACACCAAAACCGGGAAAGCCATCAGGGCCATTGCCAGCAACCCTGAACTGGCACTGGTTTCCGGGATTAATTCCGACCGGGTGATACTCTTCACCTGGTTCACCGGCGCCGCCCTGGCCGGGGTGGCCGGAGTCTTCCGGGCAGCCGACACCCAGCTCTTTCCGATGCTTGGGTGGGACATCCTGCTGATAGTGTTTGCCGCCGTTATTCTGGGTGGCATCGGCAGCTTTTACGGCCTGATTGCGGCCGCTTTTATTTTGGGATTGGTGGAGAACTTCGGCGTGGTTTTGCTCCAGGCCGTGGGGTTGTCCACCGAGTACCGGATGGCCATTGCGTTCCTGGTGCTGATTCTGGTTCTGATCGTCCGACCGAAGGGATTGGCGAGGTGAAGGCTTGGACCCGCTCTTTTACGTCTTTGACACCCTGGTTTTCGTAGGTATCTTTGCCCTGCTCACCGTCAGCCTGAACCTGGAATACGGTTTTACCGGGCTCGGGAACTTCGGTAAAGTGGCCTTTTTCATGGCCGGTGCTTACACCTACGCCCTGCTGGCTAACCAGCAGCTTCCGTTCTACCTCTGCCTCACCGGTGGAGCGGCGGTGGCGGGAATCACCGGAATCCTGGTCACTTTCCCCGCCCTGCGCCTGCGGGAGGATTACCTGGCGATCGTCACCCTTTCCTTCGGCGAGATTCTGCGCATCATCATCAAGGCCGAGGAGGGAATCGCCGGCGGGGTACGGGGGATCTGGGTGCCGTCCGCCTTTGCTCCCCTGGGTTCGATGCGGTCTTTGGCGGTGGCCAACGTCCTGCTCGTCCTCTGTTGCTTGGCAGCAGCCTTTCTTCTGGCGCAACTCCTTGCCCATTCCCCATACGGCCGCATTCTTCGGGGCATCCGGGAAGACGACGTCGCCGTGCAGGCGCTCGGCAAAAACACCGTACTCTACAAGCTCGGCGTCCTGACGGCCGGTTCCGCCATCGCCGGGGTGGCGGGCGGGCTTTTTGCACAATATATGTCTTTCATCGACCCTTACATGTTCCTGCCCCTGGTCACCTTTTTCGTCTGGATTATGCTCATCCTGGGCGGGCCGGGCAACAACTGGGGCGCCCTGGTGGGCGCACTGCTGGTGGAGCTTCTCAACCGGGGCACCAGGATTCTTAAGGACTACCTGACGCTCCCGGTAGATCCGAACAACCTGCAGTTCATCCTTTTCGGCCTGCTGATCATCCTGATTCTCCTGTACCGACCGCAGGGCTTGCTTCCGGAAGGCCCGGTAAAAACCGCCGCCCGCAGGATGTTTCAAAATGCACCAAGCGCTTAATACAAAGGGGGCGCAAACGTGGACTTTTTTGTTGCCGACCGGCTCGTAAAAAATTTCGGCGGCCTGCGCGTTTTAAACGAAACCAGCCTGACGGTGAAGGAAGGAACGATCACCGGCCTGGTTGGTCCGAACGGCAGCGGCAAGACCACCTTTTTCCACGTGGTTTACGGTCTCCTGCGGCCGGATGCCGGCGAAGTCTACTTCCGGGGCGAGCCGATTACCTGCCTGCCGGCCTACCGGGTTTACAGCAAGGGCCTGGCGCTTGCTTTCCAGCTTCCGCGGCTTTTTTCGCGGCTGACCGTCCTCGACAACCTTCTGCTGGCCACGGGGCGCCGGAGCGGCGAAAACTTCGGTACCGCGCTTTTTCGCCGCCGGCACTGGCAGGAGGAAGAAATAAAATTAGCCGAAAAGGCCCGTGCCGTTCTCGAACTGGTCGAACTCACGCCGCTGGCGCTTAAACCGGCCGGCGAACTTTCGGGCGGGCAGCGCAAGCTCCTGGAAATCGGCCGGGCGCTGATGGCCGACCCGGTAATGCTGCTGCTGGACGAGCCGGCCGCCGGGGTCAACCCCGTACTCGGGCGAAAAATTTATGCCACCCTCGAACGGCTCCGGCGGGAAAAGCGGCTCACCCTTTTAATCATTGAGCACCGCTTGGAAATGCTGCTTGACCATGCCCAGCATGTTTACCTGATGGACGCCGGCCGGATCGCGCTCGCCGGAGAGCCGGCCAGGGTGCTCGCCGATCCGGCTTTCTACAAGATCTACGCGGGGGAGAGTCGTCAGTGGCAGTCTTAGAAGCAAGGCAGATCACCGCTGGATACGGCGACACGGTCATCGTGGAGCAGATCACGGTGCAGGTAGATGCCGGACAAACCGTTGCCGTAGTGGGCCCGAACGGGAGCGGCAAATCCACTTTTCTGAAGTCCCTTGTGGGTCTCGTGCACCGTTTTGCCGGAAGCGTAATTTACCAGGGCCGGGATATAACCGTCCTCCAACCCTGGCAAATCACCCGTTCCGGCATTGGCTATGTCCCGCAGGTCCAGAACATTTTTCCCAACCTGTCTGTTACCGAAAATCTGGAAATGGGTGCGTATTCGCGCCGGGATAAAGAAGGAATCCGGGGCGACCTGAACGAAATCTTTACCATATTTCCGGAACTGCAAAGGCGCCGCCGGACCCGTGCGGAAACCCTAAGCGGCGGGGAAAGACAACTCCTGGCCATCGGGCGGGCACTGATGGGACGCCCGCAGATGCTGCTTCTCGACGAACCGCTGGCCTTCCTGGCACCAAAAGCCGCAGCACTCATCCTGGAAAAACTGGCGGCCGTAAAGGAAAAGGGAATCGGGGTTCTCCTCGTAGAACAAAACACTTTTCTCGCCCTGAAAGCCGCCGATTACGCCTATGTCCTCAGCGAAGGCCGTTGCGTCATGGAAGGGAAAGGAAGCGTGCTTCTCGAAGACGCTTCCTTGCGCGAACGCTTTCTTGGTCTGGGAAGGGAGGTGTAAAACGCAAAACCTTTCGGCGAACCAGTTTTGGGGAAGGTGCAGCCTTGGAGCGAACAGACCTGTTGAGCAGAGGGGATTTGTCAAGGCGGTTTTAGAGGACGTTTAAAGCGCTTGTCGGCTTTGTGCAAGCGCGTTCTTCAGAAAGGAGGCGGACGCTTTGTTTAACCGTTACCGGCGGTCCCGGTGGTACCGTTTCTTGTGCCTGTTAACCGCGCTTACTCTTGTCGTGAGCTTTACCGGCTGTGCCAAAAAGGAATCCGGCAAGCCTGCGGCCGAAGAAGAAGTGATCAAACTCGGCTGCGTCCTTTCGATGAGCGGTGATCTGGCGGCGATGGGTAAAAAGATGGCCGACGCCGTTAAGCTCGCCGTGGAAGAGATTAACCAGGCGGGCGGGGTCAACGGAAAGCAGATTAAACTCTACCTTGAAGACGATGCCACCGACCCGGCCACCTGTCTTAACGCCGTCAAGAAACTGGTGGAACTCAACGACGTGAAGCTGATTATCGGCGGCATGACTTCCGGGGGTGCCAAGACTGCGGGGCCCTATGTTTTTGAACGCAAGGTACTCCTCGTTTCTCCTTCGGCCACCTCGCCCGAACTGACGGGACAACCCTGGCGGGAGTACTTCTTCCGGACCTGCCCGAGCGACACCTTCCAGGGCAAGGTGATGGCTCAACTCGCAGTGGACGAAGGGCTTAAAAAAGCGGTCATTTTAGCAATGGATAACCCCTACGGAGTAGGTTTGGGTGAAGTAATCGAATCCGCCCTGGCCGGAAAGGCCGAAGTGCTGTCGGTGATCAAGTATGACCCGAACAAGAAGGACTACCTTACCGAACTCACCCAGATCAAAAACCTCAATCCCGACTGCGTATTCCACATCGGCTACAACGACGACGGTCGTGTCATCTACAAGCAGGCGCTGAACCTGGGGTTGGACAAAATACGCTGGATCGGGTGCGACGGTGTTTACGGCACGGGAATGTTTGCTACCCAGGCTGCAGCCGAGTTTATGGCGAAAGCGGTCCTGGGAACCCGACCGGCTTCACCGGAAGGCGGCAAGTACGAGGAATTTCGCCAGGCATACAAAGCCGAATACAACAGTGAACCGGAGGTTTACTGCGACACGGTGTACGACGCCGCGCAACTGATCGCCGAGGCCTGCGCCAAGGCCGGCTCGGCCGATCCGGCCAAGGTCCGGGAGGCACTGGTAAGTGTCGGCCAGGGTTACGAGGGCGCCAGCGGGACCATCACCTTTGACAGCCAGGGCGACCGCGTCAGCGGCGTTTACGAGGTCTGGAAAGTTGTCAAGAAAGACGGCGAGTACTCCTTCGAGCGGGTGAAGCTGGCCGAGGCCCAATAGCACGGACAATTGAAGAGGCCCTTCTCCGGAAGGGCCTCTTTTTTTCGCCGTGGGCATTCCGGCTTCAGTCCGGGAAACCTCCAACGCTTTTGGCGGCAGGTTTGCCTTCCTTGAGCCACGACGCCAGTTCTTCGAGTTCCCCGGCCATTTTCGAGAGGACATAGATAGAAGAAGCCACCTCTTCTACCATTGCGGTGTGCTGTTCGGCCATAATTCCCAGGTCGACTACCTGCTCTTTAAGGTCCAGGATGTTCTGCGTCAGCCCTTTCAACTCCTCCCCAAACTGCTCGACCACCGCCAGCGTGTCCCGGCAGGAAATCAGGCTTTCGCTTATGCGTCGCACCATTTCTCCGGACGCGCCGTTTTTAGGGTCCAACAGGGCGATCAGACCGCTGAGTTCTTGCCGGAAATCGGCCAGCTCAGCCCACCCTTCCGCGCCGACCGTTTTTTCAAGCCGTTGCAGGACCGCGTGGCCTCCCTCCAGCGCAACCTTGAGATTGGCCACTTCGTCAAGTACGACTTGCAGCTTCTCCGCCCCCTCGCTGAGCTGCCGGGCCGTAGCCGCGGTAGCGTCCGACAGCGCCGCCGTACCCGTGGAAACCGCCTCGACCGTGCTGGTAGCCTTCAGTGCAGCCCACGTGGCCTTCATTACGGCTTCAGCCGTTTCTTCCGCCCCTTCGGCCAGTTGCTCCACCGCCCCCCGAAGGTGCTGGGCCTTGTCCAAGAGTTTTCCCGCCACTTCGTGCAGCTTCTCCAGCCGCGTATTCAGAAGGGTCACCAGTTGTCCGAGTTTGCCGCCCGTTCCCCCTTCGGAAAGCCCCAGCTTACGAAACGTCTCTTCAAGCGCAGTGGCAAAGCGCTTGAAATTCCGGAATTGCCAGAGGTAAAGGGCCAGGAATACCAAAAAACTCAATCCCAGAAAGCCTTCTACTCCCACCAGCCACCAGATCATCGCCATTTCCTGCCACTTGGATTCTCTTAAACCTTCTTCCACATCTTCCGCAATCCTTTCCCAGGCTTGAAGCACCTCCATCCGATGCTTCACCAGTTCCTGGCGGTAAAGCATGTCGGCCAGCCGGTGGTCACCGGTGGAGCAAGCCGTTATGGCCGCCGTACCGACCTTCCGGTAGAGCTCACCCGCATGTTCGAGGGTGTGGATACTGGCAACCGAGACCGTCTCTTCGTTGTTGGCCTCCAGCACGGCAAGTCCCTTCTGAAAAGCGGCCTCTCTGGCGTAATAAAGCTGCTTTGCCTTAGGGTCGCTGGTTTGCAGGTAGTTTTGCAACTCGATATCCATCGCGGTGAAAGAAACCAGGAGCTTACGCAATTCCCGTTCCAGGAACAGGTCGTGTTCCACCGCTTGCCGGGAGGTTCCCACTGCATACTTGGCACCGACCACCCCGGTGAATACGATCAAGACCGAAAACAAAATAAACAGGCAGTGTACCTTTACTGCCCGCTGGCGCCATTGCCCAGTCGCCAAAAAGTCCTTAATGGTTCCTTTTCGCGCAGACTCTTTATGCTGCGGAATCTCTTTATCCGCCACCCAAAGCACCCCTACCGAAATTTTAACAGATTTTCGGTTCAACCGGGCAAAAACTTTAGCAAATCCAAGCTCGCTGACAGATTAAGAAACAGACTCAGCAATACCCGATAATGAACGGCACAAAAAAACAACAAGGCTCACCAAACCGGCAACCCCAGCTTTACTTAATTAGGAAGCAGTCCAGAGCCTGGTAAACGCGTCACAATAAATAAAGACACCATTGAAGTCGTGTTCAAGGTGTCTGTGGATTTAGCTGGTGGAGGCGGGGGGAATCGAACCCCCGTCCGAAGGACCGATGCCGGGAGATTCTCCGAGCGCAGGCTGCGTACTCAGCTTCGCCCTACTGCCGCCCGCAGCCGGGCAGACAGAACGGCTATCCCGGTTCGTCTCCCTTAAGGCTTCCGGGAGGAGCCTTAAGGAAAGCCTGCCGCTGTCACACCCTGTCCTGCCCCGCAGGCAAAGGCAGGGAGGATGCTGGCCGGTTTATGCGGCCAGAGCGAGTTCGTTTCTGTTGGCGTTTATTGCTTTGCCACCGTTTTTACGGGCAGGTAGCCTCCCCGGCTCGCTTCTCCCGTTACCGCTTCCCCCGTCGAAACCTATCGCCCCCGTTTTAAGCTAAGACGGATGGACCCTTGAGGTCCGTTCACGGTTCAAAGTTCTAAGTTCGATAGTTCAAAGTTCGAAGCTAAGAAACCCGGCTTAACTCCGTGGAACAAGTATTCAATTCTTTTGATCCGGATTTAAGACCTTCGACCGTCGGCTTTCGACTTAGCCCGTAACTTGCAACGCGTGATTCGCAACTCTTTAAACCGTCCGCTTGTGTCGCATCGCCCGTTCAATCTCCCGCTTTGCGTCGCGGGCCGCGATATCTTCCCGCCGGTCGTAGAGCTTCTTGCCCTTAACCAGCGCCAGTTCAACCTTTGCCCGGCCGTTCTTGAAGTAGCACTTGAGCGGCACCAGGCTCAGACCCTTTTCCCGCGTCCGCCCCCAGAGCCGGGCGATCTCGCTGCGGTGCATCAAGAGTTTCCGCGGCCGCTTCGGCTCGTGGTTGTAACGGTTTCCCTGCTCGTAAGGGCTGATGTGCATGTCGTAAAGCCAAAGTTCACCGTTTTCCACGCGGGCGAAGCTGTCCCTCAAATTCCCGCGGCCGGCCCGCAGCGATTTCACTTCGGTCCCGGTGAGCGCCATCCCGGCCTCGAAGGTTTCGAGGATAAAATAATCATGCCGCGCCTTTCGGTTTTCACACACCACCTTCACCGGCACGGCTCTCACCCCTACAAAGACCCTCAACCATATTATACATTCGCCCGGCCGTTAGCGTCAACTCAACCTTCTTCATTACCCCCTCGGTTACCTACTAAAAATGTACACTACCCCTGTTCGGGATCCGCCGCGACGCCAGCAGCAGCGCCTGCTTTCTGCCGGCAGCGGAAAGAAAAGTCTCGGCCAGCACGCTCACTTCCGCCTCGGTTTTTCCTTTGATTTCCTCCTTCCATCCCGCAAGACGCAAGGCATCCCGGGCCAAGCGCTCGTTCAGCCGTCCCGTCGCCCGGTCGGCAAGCAGGGCCTCAAGAATCTCTACCACTTCGTCTCCAACTTCCGGCGGTAAATCCAGCACCGCCATTATTTCCCGGGCCGCCGCCAGCGAATCCCCCGCGACAGTTCCTCCACCAGGCTGCGTCGCCAGCGCGATTTCTTTCAACAGAACAACCGCCGTCACTACGAGGGGCGAGCCCCCTTCCTCCCTGCTCAGCTCCAGCGCGAAGGAAGCGGCGGCAAGGGCCGTCTGCCGCAAGTCCGGGAAGTCCTTCAGCCGCCGGTTCACTTCCAGC
>JASEJH010000027.1:0-1358 GCA_030016455.1 Thermoanaerobacteraceae bacterium | reverse complement strand
TTCTCCCGCAAAACCTCGGGCTGCCGGCGGTAAACTTCTGCCACCTCGCCCAGGCACTTATCCGCGTAAGCGCACCAGGCCGCACAGGCAGGATTGAATTTCGGGTTGCGGGCCAGCCCGCCGCACTTGCAGCGGACCATGATGTCGCCGGGGAAAAACTCAACCTCCGCTCCGCAGGCGGGGCAAGGCGCCAGGACGACGTCCTCCGGGCGAAAATCCCGCCTGTCCTGTCCGGGACACTTCCACAACGTCACCGCGGCATCACCCCCCGAAAAGCTCCGTCCTGTAAACAACCCTTTCCAAACAGAGGCCGTGCGGCGGAGCCGTGGGCCCGAGTAATTTTCGCTCACCCGCTTCCAGCGCCTGGTTGATCACCGAAGGCGCCAGCCGCCCCCGGCCGACTTCCAGGAGCGTCCCCACGATTACCCGGACCATCTGGTAAAGAAATCCGTCGGCGGTAAAACGCAGGTGCAGGAACGGCCCTTCTTCCTCGACCCGGCACTCGTAAAGCGTCCGCACCGCCGACTTGACCGGCCGGCCCGTATTCTGAAACGCCCGAAAGTCGTGTGTGCCCATCAAACAGGCGGCAGCCTGTTGCATCCGGGCAACGTCCAGTGCCCCGGGAACGTGGAGCGAATAGAGACGCGAAAACGGGCAGCGTGCTGCCCGCCGGAAAATCGTGTAGCGGTAAGTTTTACTTACGGCGTCGTACCGGGGATGGAACGTGGCTGAAACCTCGGCCGCCGCCAAGACGGCGATTTCCGCCGGCAGACTCCCGTTCAGCGCCGGCACCAGGCGCCCGACGGGAATCGGCCAGTCCACCGTCCAGAAGGAAACCACCTGGCCGGCCGCGTGGACTCCGGCATCGGTCCGGCCGGCACCCTTTACCGGGCAGGAAGCCCCGCTCAGGTGCTCGAGAGCCTCTTCCAGCACCCCCTGTACGGTCCGGCGCCCCGGCTGCTTTTGAAAACCGTGAAAGCCTGTCCCGTCGTAGGCAATCTTTAAAGCGACCTGGCGTCCTTTCCTGCCACCCGTCACACCAGTTCCAGAACCACCATCTCGGCTGCATCCCCCCGGCGCTGGCCCAGCTTCAGGATGCGGGTGTACCCGCCAGGCTGGCCGGCGTAGCGCGGCCCAATGCTGTCAAACAGCTTCCGAACCACTTCTTCGTCGTAAACGTAACGCAACACTTGGCGCCGGGCTGAAAGGTCGCCCTTCTTCGCCAGGGTAACCATCCGTTCCGCAATGCTCCGGACCTCCTTGGCCCGTGACTCGGTGGTCGTGATTCTACCCTCCCGCAGGAGCGAGGTTACCAGGTTTCTGAGCATTGCCTTCCGGTGGCCCGTGGTGACACCGAG
>JASEJH010000279.1 GCA_030016455.1 Thermoanaerobacteraceae bacterium | reverse complement strand
GGTGGTGGCCAACCGGTTAACCTTCGTGCTTCCGGAGGCCATCGGGCGGGTCCGGGTCGTGCGGGGGGTGGCGGCGGAAGAAGTGCTTGCCGTACTAAAACATTGACCCTGCGAGCCCCGAAGTCTTTTGGCGGAGACAGAAGGTATTCAACATTAGAGGGATGAAAATGGGCATGGCCAAGGAAGGTTACCGGCGGCTTCTCGGGGACTTTCTCTTGGAAAACCGGCTGATCACACCGGCTCAACTGCAAGAGGCGCTCAAGGTCCAGGAGCGGTCCGGCGAGCGGCTGGGCCGGGTTTTAGTCAACTTGGGATACGTATCTGAACAGGACATCCTGGACATCCTGGAATTTCAGCTTGGCATCCCGCAGGTTGACCTGAGCGCGGTGACCCTGAACCCGCTTCTGCTCGAAAGCATTCCGGAGAATTTGATCCGGCGTCACAAGGTTGTCCCCGTGAAGAAAGAAGGGGGCAGGCTGACCGCGGCGATGGTTGACCCGCTGAACGTGGTGGCGCTCGACGATCTGCGCCTGGCTACGGGGCTGGAGATCGAGCCGGTGCTCGCCACAGAAAAGGAGATCAATGCGTCCATCCAACGTTACTTCGGGATGCCGGGGCTGGACAAGGTGATGGAGGAACTGGAGGCGCCGGAGATAGTCCGGGCCGAGGCCGTAAACCTGGATCAACTTGAAGAAGCGGTGGTGGATGAGGCACCCATCGTGCGCCTTGCCAATTCGGTCATTATTCAGGCGGTCAACGAGCAGGCAAGCGACATCCATATTGAGCCGCAGCAGGAAAACGTTCGGATAAGGTACCGGGTGGACGGAATGCTGCGGGACGTGATGACGCTGCCGCGGAAGTTCAGGTTTCCCTTGATATCGCGGATCAAGATTATGGCGGACATGGATATTGCGGAAAGGCGGGTGCCGCAGGACGGGCGGATCATGATCCGCTACCGGGAACGGGAGGTGGACCTCCGTGTTTCCACGATCCCCACGGTTTTCGGGGAAAAAGCCGTAATCAGGGTCCTCGATAAAGGGAAAATGCTTCTCCGGGTGGACCAACTGGGCTTTCAGGAAAGGAACCTTGAGCGGTTTAAAAAAATCATCACGTACCCTTACGGAATGATCCTCATCACCGGGCCCACCGGAAGCGGCAAGACCACGACCCTTTACGCGATCCTGTCGGAAATCAGTTCTCCTGAACTGAATGTTATCACCGTTGAGGATCCGGTGGAGTACCTTCTCCCGGGAACGAACCAGATGCAGGTGAACCCCAAGGCGGGGCTTACCTTCGCCCGCGGCCTGAGGGCGATCCTGCGCCAGGATCCCGACATCGTGATGGTAGGGGAAATCCGGGACAGCGAGACGGCGGAAATCGCGGTGCGGGCAGCGATGACCGGGCACCTGGTACTGTCCACGCTGCACACGAACGACGCCGCCGGTGCGCTGACGCGCCTGGTTGATATGGGAGTCGAACCGTTCCTTGTAGCTTCAACCGTTTTGGGCGTGACGGCGCAGCGGCTGGTACGCCTGGCGTGCCCTCGCTGCCGGGAACTGTACGAACTGGAGCCCGGGTCGCTCGTCCGCATGTTTCTCGGTGTGACCCCTACCGAACCCGTAACGCTCTTCCGGGTCCGGGGTTGCCGGTACTGCGCCAGCGTGGGCTACCAGGGACGGACGAGCATCTGCGAGGTTTTACCGATCAGCCCGGCAATCCGGGAGATGATTGTCCAGAAGGCGCCGGCTTCGGCGATCAGGAAGCAGGCAGTAACGGAAGGCATGGTAACGCTGCGGGAAGACGGGATTCAAAAGGCGCTGAAGGGGATTACCACGATCGAAGAAGTTATGCGGGTGGCGTATGTCGAGGAAAGTTAGCACGTTTGCGCTTTCGGTTTCGAACTAATTGCGTTTGCCTTAGAGAAAGACCAGCCAAAGATAGAAAGGACAGATTGGAGGGAGTAAGGAGTGGCGGCACTGGATATCCGGCAGCTTTTGGGCCTGGCAGTCAGAGAAGGAGCTTCCGACGTCCATGTTACTGTTGGTGCGCCGCCGTTTTTTCGGGTTAACGGCGGACTGGTTCCCCTCCGCACATTGAACGAAAGCGTCTTGGCGCCCTGCCTTCCGGTAGATTCTAACGCGGGTGAAGAGGTGAAGGCCCTTTCGATAGAAGAGGTTGAGTTGCTTGTAG
>JASEJH010000278.1 GCA_030016455.1 Thermoanaerobacteraceae bacterium | reverse complement strand
CGCCTCGACCAAAAGGTGGTACAGCGGCCGGTTCGGGATCTCCTCCGGCATGAAGCCGTTCAGCAACTCTGCGAAGTAGCCGGCCAAACCGAGCCGTTCCACGTCTTCACTGATCGCCGGAAAATGCTCGAGCACCTCCGCCTGGTCGACCCGGTGGAGTTCTTTTCCCCGCACCAAAAAGAAGCGCGACCGGCAGAAAGGCTGCGTGGCACCGCGCTTCCTGCTCGTAGGCCGCGCGCTTCCGTATGCCATGGCCCGAAGCTTTCCGTATTCCAGGGAATAGAGGGTTAAAACCCGGTCCGCTTCCCCGGACTCGCTCCTCTTAAGGACCACCGCCTCGGCTTGAAAGAACTTTGCGCCCCGCGTTTGCCAACTCTCCCCGGCATGGCTTTCTACCCACAAAGTATAGCATAAACCGCTCTTACTTACATCGCCAACGTTCCGGCAGGTGACGTAATCAGTTTCAGCACCTTGGCTTCCTCGCCGGTAACAGCGTCGATGTAAACCAGATACCGGTTCGGCCCCACCGTACCCCGGAACTCGTAAGTCAGCCGCTCCTCCCCGGCATCGGTGGGAATCAACGCCAGCCGGCCGTTTTCCACCTTAAGACTCGGACTCAAAAACGAACGGGCCTGCGCCAGGGTGAGCGCCGGTGTGAGCTTCCCGCGCGGGTGGTGGGCCATCAGGTAGCCGGTGGCATCCATCCCGATCACCTGCCCGTTATCCAGGGCCACGGTGACCTTGACCAGGTCGGGATAGAGGAGTACTCCCTGCTGTTCACCGGCAAAATTAAAGGTAATCGTGCCGCTGCGCCTGATGCTGTAAGTAAGGCGCATCCGCTTAAACCCCAGCCGCTCCAGAAACTGCTGCGCCCGTTTTTGCGCTTCCTCCCGTTCGAGGCGGGGGCCACCGATATTCCGGCCGACCAGCAGCATTACCGGATGCCCACCCTTCCTGCTGATGAGGAAGGTCGCCTTCTCGTCTGCACCCGGCCGCCGACCGGAGATGTCTACCTGGTAGGACGGGATTCGCCCGGTGACCGGCCTTCCCACCCGGGCGGTGTATGAGGTGCCGGGGCTCCGGTCAATCAGTGCCAGCGCCCGCGACCGGGCCGCGCCGGCGGAGATTACCGTCCCGGTCAGCCCCAAGGGTTTCTTGCGTTCGACGTGGTCGGAAAAAGGCCCGTCGTAAACGAGCGTGGGGTAAGTCTCCATCTCCCGGTTAAGGGCACGGAAGTCGGCGTGCGCCCCGGGCAGCGCCAGTTTGGCCTCGCTCCTCCTTGCGGCCAGGGTCCGCGAGAGTTCCCAGAAATAGGCGCCGTTGGCTGCAACCCGCGCCTCAATTTTGTGCAACTCCCGGTTCAGCGCGGTGGCCTGGCCATACAGGCGATTGAGTGTAGCCCAGTGCTCCGGCGTCACCGGCGCCCCGGTCCCCGCCCGGCGAACCAGCGTGTTGGCGTAATCCGCCACCTGAGTCAGGAACTTGGCCGTCCGCCCCGTAAGTTCCGGGGAAACCGGAAGCTGTCCCAGGTTGGCCTGTGCCATCATCGCCTCCTCCCAAATCGAAGCAAAGACGGCGCTCGACTGCTCCCGTCCGCCGACCACCAGGCTCTTTCCCAGCAGAACCTCCAGGTTCTGCGTTCCGGTGAGCAAGTTATAAAAGGCATGCTGGTAGCGGTTGTTGAGTTCGATCGCCATACTCTGGCGCAGATTGTACTGGTTATAACCCCAGGCCGCCACCGCAAGTACAACCAGTGCCGCCAGCAAAAGCACGAGCCTGCTGTAACGCATCCGTTTTCCTCCCTTGGACCGCAATTTTGCACCAAACCGCCACTCCGGCCTCCCGAGCGGCCCACCTGCTCCAATCCCCCGCGCGTGGATCAGACTAAACGGCAAAAACGTGGCGCCCGATCTGCGTGAGAATCCGCCGCGTCCAGATCCACGGTGAAACCGGTTTGGCAGGATTCCAGAAGAAAAGCGCCCCGCCCGTCGGGTCCCATCCCGAAAACGCCAGTTCCGCCGCGCGGATCGCCTCCGTCGAAAGCCCGCGCCAGATCTGCCCGTTGGTCACGGACTCGAAGGCCCCGGGCTGAAAGATCACTCCCGCAATCGTGTGGGGAAAAGAAGCGCTGCGCACCCGGTTCAAAACCACCGCCCCGACGGCGACCTTGCCGGTGAAAGGCTCACCGCCGGCCTCCCCCTGGATGACCCGTGCCAGCAGGTCTATTTCCCGCCCGATCCCGCGCC
>JASEJH010000277.1:781-2270 GCA_030016455.1 Thermoanaerobacteraceae bacterium | reverse complement strand
GGACAGATTGACTGGCTTCTGGCGAATTATGGTTTTGCAAACTCTCCTAGCCTTGAGCGCTTTGCGCTCATTACTCTCAGAAATATCGGTAACCTCTGCTGCTTGCGGTTTTGCAACCTCTTTCAGCTCCTACTTCTTCTTATAACTTTTTTTCATAAGATTAATAACCAATATGGGAGGAGTATAAATCACTCCATCGAATTAAATAGCCGGAGGGAAAGGGGCCGGTGCCTCTCGCGGGCCGCAAACCCGTTGGCCGGCCCAGCACTCAGTGCTCCACCCGATACCTGTAGTGTAAAAAGTAACACCCAGAGGGGCTGCAAGCTGGGCCATAAACAGATGACGGGCTGAGTGCCGGGCCGGAGAGTCGGGTTCGACCCCCACTTCCCTTCTCCAGAACTAGAGGTTAGAGGTTAAAAAAAGAAGGGGGCTAAAGGATGGAGAAAGGCAAAATCATAATTGCCGGTGTCGTAGTGGGTATCCTGGCGTTAATCTTGGTAAAATACGGTAACCCGCCGAACATGGGCTTCTGTATCGCCTGCTTCTTGCGCGACATCGCTGGTGCGCTCGGACTGCACCAGGCGGCAAAAGTGCAGTACCTGCGGCCGGAGATCATCGGCCTGGTTTTGGGCGCCTTTGGCGCGGCGCTGGCAACGAGAGAGTTTAAAACCGTAGGCGGTTCGGCCGCTTTGACCCGTTTCGCGCTGGGCTTTTTTGCCATCATCGGCTTTCTGATCTTCCTCGGCTGCCCGCTCCGGATGATCCTGCGCCTGGCGGGAGGCGATCTTAACGCCGTTCTGGGTTTGGCTGGCCTGGTTGCCGGCATCAGCGCCGGCGTGGCCTTGATCAACCGGGGGTACTCCCTCGGCCGCACCCAGCGCCAAAGCAGCATCGGCGGTTACATCTTCCCGGCCTTAATGGTCGTCCTTCTTACCTTTGCCCTGCTACAACCAGCTTTCGTCCTCGCCAGCAAAGAGGGCCCGGGGAGCATGCACGCTCCCTTAGTCCTTTCCCTCGTCGCCGGACTGGTGGTAGGAATTCTGGCGCAGCGCTCCCGCCTCTGTATGATTGGTGGGATAAGGGATTTCATCCTTTTCCGCGACCATTACCTCCTGACCGGCTTTGCAGCCATTTTCTTCACCGTCCTCCTCGGAAACCTGTTGATAGGCTCCTTCAGTGCAGGTTTCACTAACCAGCCGATAGCGCACGCCGACGGTTTGTGGAACTTCCTCGGGATGGCGCTCGGCGGGCTGGCGTCGGTGCTCCTGGGAGGCTGCCCGCTCCGCCAGCTGGTAGCCGCCGCCGAGGGTAACACAGACTCTGCCGTTACCATCTTAGGAATGCTGGTCGGGGCTGCCGTGGCACACAATTTCGGCCTCGCCGCCACACCGCAGGGGGTTCCCGCCGCCGGACAGATTACCGTCCTGGCCGGTTTGGCGGCGGTATTCGTGATCGGGCTGCTCAGCCGTCCGGTGGCAAGGGCAAAACG
>JASEJH010000277.1:0-771 GCA_030016455.1 Thermoanaerobacteraceae bacterium | reverse complement strand
GGTTTGGATACGGCCACCCGGTAGTATAAGGAGGGAAAAAACATGGAAAGCCTGGTTGACGCCCGGGGTCTATTATGCCCGGAACCGGTGCTGCTTGTGAAAAGGGAGATGGACCGCCTCGGCGGGAAGGGCAAGATTTACGTAACGGTCGACTCCGGCACCGCCAGAGAAAACATCACCCGCCTGGCCAAAAGCCAGGGATGGGAAGTAACGGTCGTTCAGCAAGGTGAGACCGCGGAACTGACACTGACAAAAACTTAGGGGAAATACCGAAAGGACCAAAGAGCGGGGGCATTTCCCCCGCGCTTGATTTTTGCCGCCGCCTTGAACAGGTGGGCTAGGCCCCAGGCTGGCCAGCAGACAGGCACGTGACCCCGCTTGCTTGCTGGAACTCCTCCGGCTGAAGCGCGCGACGGTTTACGAAGACTTTGCCTGCCAGATACTGACGGCGCCGCTTGGAACCCCCACTTTACAAACACCGGTGATGCTGATATTCTAAGTTAGTAGCGTCAGCAACTGGTCGGGCAAGCCACCGTGTTCACTGCCGCCTCGATTAAGGAGGGAAACAATGCCGATTTTCGAATTTCGCTGCCTGCAGTGCGGCAACCTTTTTGAAAAACTGTTTTTAAATTCCGAAGAAGAAGTTGATCTCGCGTGTCCGGGATGCCAGTCAAAGTCTTTCGAGCGGGTCATCAGCAAAACCAACTACGTGATGGGCGTCGGCAAAGAAGGTAAAAAACCCAAGATTACCAGCAAGTCTTGCAGCCCGGG
>JASEJH010000276.1 GCA_030016455.1 Thermoanaerobacteraceae bacterium | reverse complement strand
GACCGAAGCCCGGAGACCCGCGTACCACCGCACCGGTATCAGAAGGTAGAGCGCCGCCGCCACGCCGGTCTCGGTGACGATCCGGGAGAGGTCGCCGAGTTCCTTTACGTAGAGCGTGAGGAGCAGGTTTCCGAGCGCGAAGCCGACGACCACTCCCGCCCGGCCGAATTTCCGGAAGCACCCGCCCAAAAAACCGGCGAAGGCGTAGTTGGAAACGGCTTGGGGCGCCACGGTGTAAGCCAGACCCGGTATCACCCCCAGTACTGCACCCGCCGCCGCCCCGGCGCCGCCGCCTCCGGTTGCCGCCGCAAACAGCAGGCAGAGCCGGGTGAGCACTCCTTTTACGGAAACCGGCCCCAGCGCCAACTCGCCGCTGCCGGCAATCACCCCCGCCACGATTACCACCAGGCAGAAAAGCTCTTCGACGCTCAGTTGCAGTCCCCGCTTCTTCCGCCAGGCCACAAGCCCCTGGTGAAAGAGGTAGGTGAGGACGCCGGCAAAAGCCGCTTCGAAGAAGATGCTCACGTATCCGTAGGGGGTAGGATTGTTGAAGGCCAGAAAGCTCATCTTGGTGATCACGGTCGCGGCAGCCACCAAGCCGGGAAGACCGAGGGGTTTGTCGAGCAGTTCCCGGGGTGCGAAACGGGTGAGCAGGAGAACGCCCATGGTGGCCGCCGCCGCGCTGTAACAAGCCATTCCCCGCAGGAGCAGAACCTGGCCCGCGAGGACACTCACCCAAACCGGCCAGACGCGCCCGCCGTAGGCCAGCGTGGCGGCAGCGGCGAAGGCGGCTCCGAACGGGCTGATGGTCCCGAGCAGCACCGCCCGGCCGAGAAAAAAACCGGCGGCGTACAGGCCGGCGCTGTGACAGTGGCTCTTGATCTGTTCAAGAAGCGGGCCCGGCTTCGCCCGCGGCGTGGACCGGTAACCGGCCGGGCGCGATACCCTGCCGGGTTTACCGCTGCCAAACACCCGGAGCTCCCGGCCCCTCCGGTGTGCTTCGTGCCGGTACGGGTAAGTGTCTACCTTTTCCAACACCGTCACCACCCCGCTGGAAGCTATTTCCTGAGATTATAAACCAGCGGGCTGGTTATTTATGTCATAATTAAAGGTTCCTGGCTGATTTTCTTTCGACAGGGCTCGCCGCTTCCGCCGCCACCCCGTAAAGGATGTCGCACTCGCTCACCGTAATCCCGGAAGCGCCGGTGCATTCAAGCAACTCCGCCACGATCCGGGTTCCGGCAACGATGACGTCTGCCCGTTCCGGTTGCAATCCGGGCACCTTTTTTCGTTCTTCCAGGGAAAGCCGGGCCAGACGGGCAAGGAGGCCGGTCACCTTTTCCGCGGTAAGTTGGTAGCCGTGCACCCGTCCGGGATCGTAAACCGCCAGCCCCTGCGCCACAGCAGCCAGGGTGGTAATCGTTCCGCCGGTGCCGAAAATCCGCCGCCCGGCAATGAGCCGGCAGACGGGCCTGAGGAGGGAAGCCACCGCAATACCTTCTCCTTGTTCGGTCAGGCGGACAGCCCCGAGCGGGAGGCTACTTGCGTTGAGATTGCCGTCCTCCATCCAGACCAGTTCTGTGCTTCCGCCGCCGACGTCAACCACCGCGATTTTTTCCAGGTCCGCTTCCGGCACCTCAAAACCGGTGAGCACCCCGTAAAAGGTGTAGCAGGCTTCCTCCCTTTCGGAAAGAACGCGCATTTCCAGGCCGGTAGCCTGCTGCACCAGCCGGACGAAATCCTCCCGGTTGGCCGCCTCCCGCACCGCACAGGTGGCCGCCACCAGGATTTTCTCCGCCCCCTTGCTCTGGGCGCGGCGCCAGAACTCGGCGACGGCGGCGGTCGTTCTGGCCATAGCCCGCTCTGTTAGGAGCCTCCGGCCCATTCCCTCGCCTAACCGGGTGGTTTTCAGCAGCGTCTCCACGCGGCTGATCCTTCCTCCCGGGCCGGCGTCGGCGAGAAGGTAGCGCGTGGAGTTTGTGCCGATGTCAATTACCGCGATCCTCATTATTCAAGCGCTCCCTGTTCTAAAAGACTTCGAAATTCAGGGTCCAGATAATTTAAATTTTTAAGAGAAAGCAAAAAACTTTGCTTCTGGAACTTTCGACTTCTGACCTCTTATTCCAAGGATTCCTCTTGACCACCCGTTTTTTCCCGATTAAGATAGATAAAGGTTGGTACGGCACGAGTCGCCGGTACCCAAAAAGCTTCCGGGAGGAAACAGGTTGAAACTGCGTCTCGGCCTTCCCAAAGGCAGCTTGCAGGAAGCCACCTTTCAACTCTTCAAACGCGCGGGTTATAATTTAACCGTCAGCGGGCGTTCTTATTATCCTGCCATTGACGACC
>JASEJH010000275.1 GCA_030016455.1 Thermoanaerobacteraceae bacterium | reverse complement strand
CCGAGACGAGCCCGGCGGAGTTGCCCGGGAGAAAGAAGGGTAGTAAATGCTGCTTCCCAGGCTGGTGATCTTGACGGGGTTATCCGGGGCGGGAAAAACCCAGGCCTTGAGGTGTTTAGAGGATATCGGTTTCTTTTGCGTGGACAATCTGCCGCCTTCACTCATACCCAAGTTTGCGGATCTGTGCGCCCAGGCGGCCG
This sequence comes from Thermoanaerobacteraceae bacterium, assembly GCA_030016455.1. GTDB lineage: Bacteria > Bacillota > Desulfotomaculia > Desulfotomaculales > Ammonificaceae > Yes71-27. The sequence goes on along the minus strand of JASEJH010000275.1, from coordinate 2,150 downwards.
TGCCGATCCAACGCATCGCGCTGGTGGTGGACGTCCGGGGCGGGGAGCTTTTTGACTCCGTTTTCGAGATCCTGGCGGAGCTGGACCGCGAGGCGGTACCTTACGAAATCGTTTTCCTTGAAGCTGCGGACGAGGTGCTGGTGCGGCGATTCAAGGAATCACGCCGGCCCCATCCGGTCGGCGGGGACGACCTGCTGCAGTCTATCCGGGAAGAAAGGGCGCTGCTTGGGGAATTGCGGGGCCGCGCGCACAAGATTATTGACACCACCGCGCTTTCGGTGCAGCAGTTGAAGGAGCAGTTGAACAACCTGTTCGGTACGGAGGACGCCCTCCGCCGCTTTCGGACGACCCTGATTTCTTTCGGTTACAAGTACGGAATTCCTCTCGATGCGGATCTGGTGATCGACGTACGGTTTCTTCCCAACCCCCATTACGTCTCGCGGCTGCGGCCGCTTACCGGAAACGATACGGCGGTCAAGGAGTTCGTTTTTTCCCAGCCGGTGACCGGGGAGTTCATCGCCAAGTTCACCAACCTGGTCGAGTTTCTGATTCCGCTTTATATAAAAGAAGGGAAGACGATGCTCGCCGTGGCTATAGGCTGTACCGGTGGCCGGCACCGCTCGGTGGTGATCGCCAATCGGTTGGCGGAGATCCTGGCGGCGAAAGAATACCAGGTAGTGGTGCGCCACCGGGACGTTGAGCGTGATGGTCAGGTAGTTAACCAGTAAAGACTTTCCCCGTTGGCGTTCGAGGTCCCGGCGGGGGTAACCTTCGGAGGTCAGCGGTTGAAATGCGGGTGGCGTTGCCTTCTTTTCACGGGGGCGGGAGCCGTTTTTTTCAAGGAGGCCGGCTTTGCGTTTCTGGTTAGCAGTGCTGGGGAGTGTAACCATATTCCTCTGTTATCTGTGTTTTTCCGGCCTTACCCAAGACAGCAGCAGTTCTTTCCCTGAAGAACTGGAAGTCGTAACCATCCTGATGTACCACAAAGTCAGTCCCGACCCGCGTGCCGGCGGCCTAGGTATGCGGGTTCCTCCGGAAAAATTCGCTTGGCAGATGGCTTACCTGAAAACGCAGGGATATACCGTTGTTTCGATGGGCGACGTCGCTGATTTTATCCAAGGAGGCCGGTCCCTGCCGCCGAAACCGGTGGCGATTACTTTCGACGACGGCTACCGGGACAACTATCTCTACGCTTGGCCGGTGCTCAAGAAGCACGGTTTTTGCGCCACGATTTACCTGGTGGTGGACGCCATCGGGGGCTACAACTTTTTTGACGCAGGCCGTCAGCCCCGTAACGAGATGCTCCGCTGGGACGAAATCCGCGCCATGGCGGCAACCCGGCAAATCACTTTCGGGGCGCATACCCTTGATCATCCCTCCCTGACCGCGGTGAGTCCAGAAGCGGCCCGCTACCAGATTGTGGCGGCGAAAGGATTACTCGAGGAAGAACTAAAGCAGCGGGTAGACCACTTCAGTTATCCGTACGGCGATTACAATTCGGAAATTGCGGCGATGGTGGAGAGAGCAGGATACAGGACCGCCGTAACCTCTGTTCAGGGTGTGAACCGGCCCGGGGACAACCCGTTTGTGCTCAAGCGGATTCGCGTCAGCGGGAGGTACGACGACCGTAGATTTGCTTCCGAACTTGCATACTACGGCCCGGTCGCCGGGGAACAAAAGGGGACTGGTCGGAGGTAGGGGCGAAGCCGTCCTGATGGCATAAATTCCCGCTGAATTTCGCCCCGGAGGCGCCGTAGTGGTATAATGGTGGTGAAGGTGTTCTGAAGATGACTGCAGCATCTTTTTCGGCGGTCACCAAAGGCGAACTGGCCCGGGTATTGGGCGAACGGCCGTGCTGTTTGCTGAGCGAATTGGCCGGGCTGGCCGGGGTGGCCGGGCGGGTGACGGAAGAAAAGGGCGTCCGGCGATTGGAGATCCGCACCGAAAACGCGGCGGTGGCCCGGAAGGCCTTCCAACTGGCCCGGGCGGTTTTCAGCACGCAAATCGCCGTCGTTGTCCGGCAGCAACAGCGGCTTCGGGGCAAAAGGCTGTTCTGCATCTGCCTGCCGGAAGGACTGCTTCCGGCGCTCGTGAAATTAGGGCTCACCGATCGTTTCGGTAATCCTGTTCCGGCCGGCATATTCGGCCAG
>JASEJH010000274.1 GCA_030016455.1 Thermoanaerobacteraceae bacterium | reverse complement strand
ATATCACCTGGGAGCCGGGACCGGGGGGAGGCGCTTCCGGGGCGACCATCTGGGTAGCTTCACCGTAAGCGAGCCTTTTGCCCGAAGTATTAGAGGAGCGGAGGCCGAGCAGGCTTCCGCTCTTCGATTCATGGTATGTTTTCGGCACCGCGCGGGTTGGCGGACGGAGTGGAAGATAAACCAGAAGACAGTTCACTTTTTCGCTACGACCCGGATATCGTTCCCGATGACCCTTTCCTGCCCGTCAAGCGCTGTTTCCGTCATTTTCAACTTGGCGTCGAGAATCGACGGCACGAGCGCCCTGGTCCGGCACTTCCGGCAGACGAACTCCCAGGGGCACCCGCATTCCTCCGGCAGGTCCCACTTCACGTCATCGCTGTTACACTCTTCGTGAAAGACCCGGGCCGCCTCCGCCACGCTCTCGAAACTAAAGTCCTCGTTTTCAGCTCTTTTTTGCACTTCCACGACGAACATGCGTTTTCCCCACTTTAAAGCTAAGTCTGCCTGTGGTTTAATTATAACAGGAAACTCCCGGAAGTGCCATTTGGCGGGTAGACTCTGGTAACGCTTTTGCGGTTTCGCGTGCGGTCGCGGAGGCCGCCGAACGATCTGCAGCCGGCGTGACTGTTGCCCTTTTGGAAAACCTGCTGTATAATGAGAGGACAAAAAGTAGCAGCCCGCTGCCGGAGTTGCTACTTTAAAAGTTTCCAGCTGCAGTGCAATATGTCCGCCGCGGTTTGCGGGCTGAAGTACAGTTTTTGGCAAGTAGGGGTTGTTTTTGGATGGAGGGTAAGGAAGTTCGGCAGCGATTTCTGAAGTTTTTTCGGGACAGGGGACACGCGGTTTTGCCAAGTGCTTCCCTGATTCCGGCAGGAGACCCGAGCCTCCTGTGGACGGCGGCGGGAATGGTCCCTTTTAAGCCCTTTTTTACCGGTACCGCAGTGCCGGAGCATCCCCGGGTGGCCACCTGCCAGAAGTGTCTTCGGACGCCGGACATCGAATCCGTGGGCAAGACCGCCCGGCACCTTACTTTCTTCGAGATGCTGGGCAATTTTTCTTTCGGGGACTACTTCAAAGCCGAGGCCATTCCCTGGGCGTGGGAGTTTGTGACCGGGGACCTGGAAATCGACCCGGCGCGCCTTTGGATTTCGGTTTACCTGGATGACGATGAAGCCTTTGCCCTCTGGCGGAAAGTAGGCGTGCCCGAGGAGCGAATCGTCCGGTTGGGCAAAGAGACCAACTTCTGGGAAATCGGGGTCGGGCCCGAAGTCGCGTGCGGGCCGAACTGCAACGTGGGGTGCGACTGCGACCGGTTTCTGGAAATCTGGAACCTGGTTTTCATCCAGTTTCACCGGGACGAAGCGGGCAACTACCTGCCCCTGGAGCGCAAGGGAATTGATACCGGGATGGGGCTGGAACGGGTGGCCGCGGTTCTCCAGGGCGGCAAAACCGTTTTCGACGCGGATCTTTTCCAGGACCTCAACCGGAAGATCAAAGAGGTTCTCAAGGCTCCCGCAGGCGGTGACGGAAAGAGGGAGGAGCTGGCCGGGAGGGTCATCGCCGACCACGTGCGGGCCGTGACCTTTGCCGTTGCCGACGGGGCGCTGCCGTCGAACGAAGGGCGCGGTTACGTCATCCGGAGGCTCTTGCGGCGCGCGGTGCGCTTCGGCGTGGTTTTGGGAGTTACTGAGCCCTTTCTGGAAGGCATCGCGGCGCAGGTTATAGGCAAGATGGGTGACGCCTACCCGGAGCTGGTGGAAAGGAAGGAGCACATCCTGCAGATGGTGCGGGCCGAGGAAGAGCGCTTCCTGGAAACGCTTGCCCAGGGCACGGAGATCCTCCACCGGATGATTGCCGAGGCTAGGTCGGCCACAGGCGTGCTGTCCGGCGAAGCGGCCTTTAAGCTTTACGATACGTATGGTTTTCCGCTGGAGCTCACCGAGGAGATTTGCGCGGAGCAGGGATTGACCGTGGACCGTGAGGGGTTTGCGGCCGCGATGGAACAGCAGCGGAAGCGGGCGCGCCAGGCCCGCGGCACCATGGAATACCTCGGCGAGCGCGAGCGGCTGTACCAGAAAATCAGAGATGAAAGAGGGACAACCCGCTTTGTCGGTTACCACGCCCTGGAAATGCCCGTAAAGGTTTTGGCCCTGGTCCAGAACGGGCGAACGGTTCGGGTTGCCGGAGGCGGGAAACCGGTGGAAGTGGTTCTGGACGCAACCCCTTTTTACGCCGAAGCCGGCGGGCAGGTGAGTGACACAGGGATTCTGCTGGCCTCGGACTTGAAGGCGGAGGTGGAGCACGCCGAGCGTACGGTAGAGAACCTCGTGGTCCACCGCGTGCGCGTACTCGAGGGAGTGCTTAGGGA
>JASEJH010000273.1:672-2377 GCA_030016455.1 Thermoanaerobacteraceae bacterium | reverse complement strand
TCCACTCCGGCGGCGCCCGGGGTGGACCTGCGCGCTGCAGTAGACGAAGAGACGACGCTTCCGCCCGGCGGCTGGTGCGTGGTGCCGACCGGCATCGCCATCGCGCTGCCGGAAGGGTACGAGGGGCAGGTGAGGCCCCGCAGCGGCCTGGCCTTGAAGCATGGCGTCACCCTGTTGAATACCCCCGGGACGGTGGATGCCGACTACCGTGGCGAAGTCAAGGTTATTCTGATTAATCTCGGCAAGGAACCGTTTACCGTCCGGCGGGGGGACCGGATCGCGCAGCTTGTCGTCCAGCCCGTGGCGAGGATTGTCTGGCGTGAAACCTCCAGCCTCGAGGAAACGGACCGGGGCGACGGGGGCTTCGGGCACACGGGATAAAAATCGGGAGTCAGACGCAGGAGGCCGGAGTGCTTGCAGGGGTTCGCGTAGCGGATCCTTTTTCTTCTGGCTTCTGAATTCTGGCTTCTGACTCCCCCGACTTTCGGTTCCTGCCTTCCGACTCCCATCTTTTTACCCCCTGCCTCCCGCTTCTGAACTTCCGGCTTCTGGATTATCGCCTCAAGTCATAACCCGGTCTGTCCCTTCATATGCATAGACCGGGGGTGGACAATGTGCTGGCAACGGTGCTCTTCTTTATCGCGGTGCTCGTCCTGGTGGGGTTGGCCATGTGGGAAAGGGCCCGCCAGGTTTCCGCCCAAGGTAAGACCCTGAACGGCACCGCGCGTCCCTCCCCGTTTACAAACGCCCTAGCCTACCTGGTCGGTGTGGCAGGGGGCATTTACCTCTCGCTCTCCCTGGTCGTTGATTTTCTCGGTGCGAAAGTTCCGGCCCAGGTCAACATCTGGGGTCTCGAAATCGATCCCCTGGCCGCCGCGGCCATCCTGCTGGCGGTTCTCCAACCGTTTCTCCTGCGTTTGTACTGGTACGTCCGCCGTTTCACCGGCGGCTTTTCGGCACGGTAACGATCCGCTCAGCCGTCTTTCTTTCCGGCTTAACCGCTTGCTCCGGTGCCTTCGCGGGAATATTTTGCTCCGCAAGCCAACTTAACTGCAACTGCAAAGGAGGTATAGCATGCGCTTGGCTGAACTCGTAGGCAAGGAAATCGTAAACATTCACGACGGCGCGCGCCTGGGCGTGGTGGGTGAATCCGACCTGACCATTGACGCCGAGTCGGGCCAGGTACAGAGCATCATCCTGCCGCGGCGGGCCAACCTGCTGACCATCTGGATGGACCGGCAGCAGCTTGTAATCCCCTGGGAGGCCGTCAAAAAGATCGGCTCCGAGGTCATCGTTGTCGAACTCGACCGCACTAACCCCGTGTTTCGGTGAATCTCCCGTTGCGTCTTTGGGATTAAATCAATCGGATGTAAGCTGAGGGGCATCATTACTTATAGAAGTTCGTACCCAGCACTTGTAGCACTCGGCCGAAGCGCCGGGTGGGGATTGAGACTGCGCAGAGCCGCTGAAAGCAGCGCATAGAAGCCCGCGGCTACTTAATCGGCCGTTCGAGCCGTGCCAGATCTTTGCCGGGCGGGCCGGCAACGTTTCCCGGTTTGCCTCGCACAAGGGAAGTGATCATTCCGACACAGGCTACGAAAGCGCCGACGAGAAGGGTGTCGTGGAGCGCGCCGGTGAAGGCAACCCCCGGGATCACGGCTTTTTCCACACCGGCCGCGGCTGCGGCGGCAAGGTTCGCGGGCAG
>JASEJH010000273.1:0-662 GCA_030016455.1 Thermoanaerobacteraceae bacterium | reverse complement strand
GGCGGTGGTTGAAGACAGCCCCGGCCAGGGCTACACCCATAACCATACCCCCGTTTCTGGCGGTGGCGAGTATCCCGCCCGCAATGCCGAGGTGAGTGCGGGGTACGCTACCCATCAGGGCGCTGCTGTTGGGAGACTGGAAGATGCCGTTGCCGAGTCCAAGGAGCATAAGCGGCAAGACTATCTCTAAAACACCGCTTTGCGCACTCAGGCGGCTGAGAAGCACCAGGGAGAGGGCAGATACCGCCATACCGAAGGAGCTCAAACCCCTGGAACCGATGCGGTCGGAAAGCGTGCCGCTCAAAGGACTAACAACGAGAATCACCAGGGGAAAACTCGAGAGAAGCATGCCTGCCCGGGCTGCGTCTAACCGGAGCACTTCTTTGAAGTAAAAGGGGAGCAGAAAGACCACCATGTACTGCACAACAAAGTTTATAACGGCACTTGCGACGGCAGCCGAAAACAGGCGGTTTTTGAAAAAGCGCAGTTCCATCATGGGCATTGCGCAGGTAAGCTCGCGCCAGATAAAAAGGGAAAAGAAAACAACGGCAAAGGTTAAAAGGCCCAGTGAGGCCTGCGAGCCCCACCCCCATTCTTCCCCGTGACTTAAGGCGAGCAAGAGCGACCCCAAGGCAAAAAACACGGTAATCGCGCCGGGCAGG
>JASEJH010000272.1 GCA_030016455.1 Thermoanaerobacteraceae bacterium | reverse complement strand
TTTTTATTTGAGTGAGCCACCCTCCTACGGTAAGATTTTTATTTGAGTTGACACGTACTTCACCGGTAAATTGCCAATCCTACCGCTAAAACACCTGTCTCCACCAACTCATTGATCGCCCCGTAAACGTCCCCCGTCAGGCCTCCGAGCCGCCGCCTAAAGAAAAATCCAAGAAGTAAGACAATTGCAAGCGAAACCACCGCCAGCACCGCCCCGGCAGGTCCGGCCAAAAGAAAACTGAGCGCCAGTACAAGAAGCGTGGCTACAGCCGTTTCCCGCCGCCCGGTGGAATCCTTATAAAGCCTTCCCTGGCCCTGCGGCCGCGCGTAAGGGAAAAAGAAAATGGCCCAAACCATCCCGCCACGGCTTACCACCGGAGCAAGCAAGAGAAGGGGCCAAGCAGCCGCGCCCAAAGATGAAAAGAGAGCGAAACGCAAAAGTAAAAGGCAGACTCCTCCCATTACCCCGAAAGCCCCAACCCGGCTGTCCCGCATAATCTCTAACCGCCGGGCAGCGTCTTCGCCGCCGAGACCGTCAACCGTGTCAATAAAGCCGTCGAGGTGCATCCCTCCGGTGAGAAGAAGCCCTCCCCCAACCAGCAGCGCGGCTGCTACCGGCGGCGGCCAGAGCAGGATGGCACCGTAGTAAATTCCCGTCAAAACGCCCCCTACCAGCAACCCCACCAGCGGAAAAAAAGCCGTCCCGCGCCCGAAAACAACCGGGTCGAAAGGAACGTTCCCCACCGGTAAACGAGTAAGGTTTTGCACCGCCAAAAGAAAAGACCATAAAAGCCTGATACTTGGCTACCTCCTCACGATTATATTTTCAAGCTGGATCCACAGCAAGACCCGGAAATAGAAGTTGGAAGTTGGCCTCCCGCCTCCATTTATGGCCGGCGCAGGAATTTGCGCCAGCCGGTCTGCCTGGGGCCGGCCGCAACCGCCTAGCATTCTGTCGGTGCAGCCTTTAACCCGCCCAGTACCCGAAAATCATCCGGAGCCCAAACCCTAAAATCACCGCTAGTACAGCCACCATATAAAGCAGCCCCACCGCACCCGCTATCTGCTCCAAGCCAAGCGGCACCAGCGGCTCACCGAGAAAAGGGCGGAACGAAGGAACACCGCGGTAGGTACTCGGCCCGCCAAGTTGCACTCCCAAAAACCCGGCTATCGCCGCCTCCGGGATCCCGCTGTTGGGGCTCGGGTGCTTGCGTCCGTCACGGCGCATTACCCGCCATACCCGCCGCCAGTCGCCCCGCAGCAAAAAAGCGGCTAAAACAAAAAGCAAGCCCGCCAGCCGCGCCGGTAAAAAGTTTAAAAGGTCGTCCAGGCGTGCGTTGGCCCAACCGAGATAACGGTAATATCCGTGCCGATACCCAATCATCGAATCCAGCGTATTTACCGCCCGGTAAACGAGCGCCAGCGGCGCTCCACCGAGGAAGGCATAAAAAAGCGGTGCTACAGCCGCATCCACCGTATTTTCCGCCACGCTTTCCACCGCCGCCCTGGCCACACCCCGCGCATCAAGCTGCGCGGTATCCCGCCCCACAAGCGCGGCCACCTTTTTCCTGGCCAGCGGCAGGTCCCTCACCGCGAGGGCCTGCCCCACGGCACCCGCCGCCTCCCCTAACCCTCTAACGGCGATGGTTGTAGCCACGAGGTAAAGCTCCACCAGGAAGCCCGTGGCGTGGTGCCACCGGTACAGCATCTCCAGCCCTCGCGCCGTGACGATGTACGTCCCCGCGGGAAGCAGCACCGCCAGCAAAATCCCGCTGGCGAGCAAAGCCAGCGGCTCTCGGGCGAGCCGGCGAACCAACCGTTCGTAAGCAGCGATCACCCGGCCGAAGAAGCGTACTGGATGAGGCAGCCAGGGCGGGTCACCGGCCAGCAAATCGAGAAGAAAGGCGCCCAGTACGATCACCGCGTTTTTCATCTAACCTTTTGAGAGTGAGCTTCAGTTTCAGGGAGTTGAACTTTCCAGGAGCTTCTTTACCCGGCTGACCAGTTCGTCAATCAGGTGGGGCAGTGGCTCGGAGCGCTGCCCGACAAGTTCAAACCTGCCCCGCAGAAGAGGGAGAAGCAGCTTCAGCGCCGGACTCGCCGCGATCGCTTCGGCCATCCGCGGCGTCAACTCGCCGAGCATGGCGTTGGGAATCAGAATGCTCAGCGGCCCTACAATCAGGTCCACGCGTGGCGCGTTCCACACCACCGCGTTCTCACCGCTTGCCCCTTCGTTGGCCCCGGCTTTCAGCATCACCGAGGTTGCCAGGGCGTTCGTTCCCAGAGCCAGGATTTCTACCTCCTCAGGCAACTCCTGACGCAGCTTGCCCGTAAGGTGCTTCCCGATGCCGCCTCCCTGTCCGTCCACAACCGCAATCCGCATCCCGAACTCCCCTC
>JASEJH010000271.1:622-2397 GCA_030016455.1 Thermoanaerobacteraceae bacterium | reverse complement strand
CTTGGTAAGCTATTTTTTACGGCCCCAACTTTTTATAGCCGCTATATTTCTTCGACACCCGTCGTCTCTTTCCTACTACCGCCCGGCGCGCTGGCTCAGAAAAACGCTTACTGTTTCGCACTCTGCAAGTATTCACAATGGCAGCGGCTAAAAATTCTATCTCCTCCGAGTGAACCTTTTCCGCGCCCGCCGTCTCTTTTATAGTAAAGGGAGCTCCCAAGGCGAAAAGGAGGTGTAGAGTTGGATGAAATCAGCTTGGTGAAACGCTGCCAGCAGGGCGACCTGGACGCTTTTAAGATTCTGGTCGAACGCTTAGGTATCAAAGCCCTGCGCACGGCTTACCTGATAGTGGGCCGGAAGGATATCGCGGAGGATGTCGTCCAGGAAGCGTTCATCCAGTGCCACAGGGAAATTAAGCGGTTACGCAGTCCGGAAACCTTTGAAACGTGGTTTTACCGCATCCTGGTCAGGTTAAGCTGGCGGATAGCATCAAAAGAAAAGGGGCGGCTTTCCCTCGAACCGCTCGACAACGCAAAAGGGATGTCAACCAGCAATGCTGACGTAACAGACACCGTGGAAACAATAGAGATGCAACGAGCCGTGCAGCAAGCGGTGAGGAGGCTGAGCACCCCTTTAAAAACAACAATCGTTTTGCGCTACTTCAACGGGCTGTCGGTCAAAGAAATAGCGCAGGTGCTCAACTGCCGGGTCGGGACGGTCAAGTCGCGTTTGCACAACGCCGCCAGGCAGTTAGCGGTTGAACTCAAGCAGAACGGTTGGGAACCTTCTCTCGGGGGGGAAGAGCAACCCCTCGATAAACAAAACATCGAGCGAAAAAGAAAGGGGTGTGAAGCAGGTGCGGAAACAGGCGCAGTTTGAGGAATGGCTGCAAGCGTCTTTAGCCTGCAAGGCTGAAGAAATCGAACCCGCAGCGGATATGTGGGAGCGTATTAACGCTAAGATTTCCGTAATGAAGAAGGAGAGAGGAATTCTGCTCTCCGGAAAAAGATTGGCTGAGTATCTGTTTTTGGGGCAGCCCGTCTGGAAAAAGGCGGTGGCCGGGAGCCTTTGCGGTATGCTTCTTATAGGAGGGCTGATTTTCAGTGTTTCGCCTCAAGCGCGGGCCTGGGCGGCTGAAAACTTCGGGTTCCTCATCTACAAGGTGGTAAGAGCCGGAGACGGATACTCGCTGGTCAAACTAACTTCGAAGCAAGCTGCTCCCGAAGAAGGCATATCTTTCGGTTTCGGTAAGATTGGAAACATAGGCGAGACGCCGGCTAAGGCACCGGGTAGAATAAAGGGAATCACCGAGGGGAAAAGCACACCCAGGTACGCCACGGCCGCTGAAGCAGAAGCAAAGGTGGGCTTCCCGGTGCGCCTGCCCGAGTACCTGCCCGCAGGGTACAAATTGGAGTTCATCGCCGCCGACAAACGGGAAAAAACCGGTAAGGGCTTCGTGAACGTCATGTACCGGGTTCCGGGAGAGGCGATGAAAACCTTAGACCTGATGCTCACTGACGAAGACGGTTTCCTCAAGGGCGGTGACGCCGTGCGGGAGGTCAAGGTGAAGGAAAAAACCGCGTACTGGTCCGAGTACCCGATAGCGACGGTTACCGGTTGCGATACCGAGCCTACGGTGAAGGCGGGACACATGCTGAAGTGGCAAAACAACGGGATAACTTACACGCTGCGCGACAGCGGTGATCTGGCCCTGGAAGAGATGACTAGGATAGCGAAATCAATTAAGTAGGGTTCGACCAGAGATGACTTTGAGA
>JASEJH010000271.1:0-612 GCA_030016455.1 Thermoanaerobacteraceae bacterium | reverse complement strand
GGCGCTCCGGCGCCTTCTCTGTTTTGACGGCTACGGCCTTTTAACATACGAGAGCGGCCCTTTCTCTACTTTTACAATGCTCTGACTCCACTTTATAACAAAAACTCTCCCATATAATTGAGCAAAACTATGGCGTCTGGTTCTTACTTGATGGGGGAAAAGCATCCAAAGCAGGAGAAATTGGACTAAGAGGCGAATATAGGTCAACATTAAAATTGAACATATGGTGAACCCGGTGTGCTGCTTTATCGAGCGGCTAAGAACAAGAGAGCCGTAATCGTGGTGATATGGGCACTATGCAAGAGAATCGGACGCTAAACGAAATCAATAAGCGTATAAGTCAAGCCGTGGCTCAATACTGGGTCACTCGTTTGGCACAGCAACGGAAGCAACAGCAAAGCGGCCGTGTGGATCACGGGTTGCGGAGCGCTGTCACTGGCGGGGCTCAGATGGACGGTTTTATCCAGTTGTTCACTGACCTTATTACTGATTCCGGACTGCCGTCAAAGTTCATCTACCGGAAGAAGGCCCTGGAACTCCCTGGTTTCTTTCGGCCAACCAAGGAATGGGATCTCCTCGTTGTTAAGAACGGCACATTGATCGCGGCAATTG
>JASEJH010000270.1 GCA_030016455.1 Thermoanaerobacteraceae bacterium | reverse complement strand
CCTGCTGCGAGCAACGCCAGGCCCGCCGCTAAAAGGATCCAGGCGGCGAGTTTTTGTCCGAGCCGAATTTTCTCCAAGACGCTCACCATTTCTCATCATAACACAGGCTTGGGCCGGCGGGAACCCTCCGCCGGCGGCCGGTTCCGTTTTTATTTATCGGGTTGCGTTCCGTCCGAGGGCGGGTTATAATTATTTAGTCCGTTAAATCCTGTCTGAAAGAGAGGAGCAACTATGGCAACGCTCAAAGAGGACCCGAGCCGTTTGAATTTAGGCAGCAAGATCCGGTTTGCGTGCCGCCCGGGGGTCAAGTGCTTCAATACCTGCTGCCGGGACGTGAACATTTTCCTCACGCCGAACGATGTTTACCGGATGAAGCAGCGCCTCAACATGGCCTCGACCGAGTTTCTCGAAAAATACACCCTGATGTTTATCTCGAAGGCGACCGGGCTTCCGGTGGTGCTCCTGAAGATGCGGGACGACAATAAGGAGTGCCACTTCTTGACGTCCCAGGGCTGCTCCATTTACAGCGACCGTCCCTGGTCCTGCCGGATGTACCCCTTCAGCCTGAATACGGAAGACGAGACGTACAGCATTATCGCGGATCAGGAGACCTGCCTCGGTTTCAAGGAGGACCGGGAGTGGTATCTCGAGGACTGGCTGGCGGACCAGGGAGTGCTCTACCAGCGTGAGATAGACCGCCTTTTCAACGACGCGCTGGGCCGGCTTGAGTTTCCGAAGGACAAGATCCTGAACAGCCAGATTTCCCGGATGGTTTACATGGCTGCCTACGACCTGGACGCCTTCCGGCGGTTCGTCTTCGAGAGCCGCTTCCTCAAGATTTTCAATATTGCGCCACCGATAATCGAAAAGGTCAAGACCGATGACGAGGAGCTGGCACGGCTCGCGTTCCTGTGGCTGAAGTTCGGCATGTCGGACAAGAATGCGCTTGAAATCAGGCCGGAAGTTTTGCAGCAGCAGGGAGATCTCGTTCAAAACCCGGAATAAACGTCAAAGAAAGGATTTGTCGCTTTTTTAAAGGTTTGCCTGCCGCTTCGAGCGGCTTTTATTTTTAAGAGTGAATCTTTCACGTGGATCTTGAGAAGCTAACCTCTATAAAATTCCGGCGGGGAAACATTGATGAAAATACTCAGAGTCAAAGATATTGACCGCTGCATCGGCTGCTACTCCTGCATGCTTGCCTGCGCGCGCATCGTTTTCAAGAGCCATTCCGTTGTGAAGAGCGCCGTCCTGGTGCGTACGCGCGGCGGCCTGCAAAGCAAGTGGGGTGCCGATATCTGCCGGGGCTGTCCCGATGCCCCGTGTGCCGAACCTTGTCCCACGGGGGCACTTAGGCCCCGCCCTGGCGGAGGCGTCATTTTCAAGCGGGATAAGTGCTCCCAGTGCGGCGCCTGCGTGGATGCCTGTATCGTCCGGATGATCCGGCTGGACGAAGAAGGATTTCCGATTATATGCATCCAGTGCGGCAGCTGCGCGCGGTTCTGCCCGCAGGATGTCCTGGCGATGGAGGAACGAGAAAGTGTTTGAAGGCGATTTCCTGCGCGTTCTGAACATTGACCTGACGGACGGCAGTTTTTCGGTAGCCGAGCGGCCGGACCTGAAACCGCTTCTGGGCGGGATCGGCGCCGCAACCAGGCTGATGTTAGAGAACGCTGTGTGGGACAAAGATCCGCTCGACCCGGCGCAGCCGGTCATCTTCGCTATCGGCCCTCTTTCGGGCATCTTTCCCCTGGCCACTAAGGTGGCGGCGGTTTTTCGCTCGCCCCTCACCGGCGAGTGGGGCGAGAGCTACGCCGGCATGCGGGCGGCGCTGACCCTGCGCTTTGCGGGCTACGACGCGGTGGTAATCAGGGGCCGGGCGGCCCGGCCGACCTACCTCCGGATCGACCGGGAAGGGGTTTTCTTCCGTGACGCCCGGGGGCTCTGGGGGCTGGACACGGAGGAGACGGGGCGGCTGCTCCGGGAGTTCGAACCCGGCCGCGGTCACCGGAGCGCCTGGCGAATAGGACCGGCAGGCGAAAATCAGGTGTATTTCGCCGGGCTGAACGTGGACACCTTCCGGCATTTCGGCCGGCTGGGACTCGGCGCGGTCTTCGGGAGCAAGAACCTGAAGGCGGTGGTGGTGGACGGAACAAAGAGCTACCCGATCCGCGACCCCAAGGCCTATAACGCCGCCTACCAGGCCATTTACCGCGAAGTGGTCGGTACGCCGGCCCTTGCCAAGTACCACCAGGTCGGCACGGCGGAGAACATTATGCGGCTCGACAATATGGGCAGCCTGCCCACGATGAACCTGCAGGCGGACCGGTTTGCCGCTGTCCGGGAGATCAGCGGGGAGACCTTCGGCGAGACTTCGCTCACCCGGATTCTTTCGTGCACGGGCTGTCCCGTAGGGTGCATCCACGTGGGGATTTACCGGCGGCGCCATCCCGAGGGTTTCGGGT
>JASEJH010000026.1:8184-10659 GCA_030016455.1 Thermoanaerobacteraceae bacterium | reverse complement strand
ACGTCTACCACCCCACCGCGGTCTTCCCCTTCCAGCGGCTCGGTTTCCGTGGACAGGCCGTGCTGGGCCACGTCCTGCCACGCATCTTCTCTGTCGTACATTATACTTTCATTTTCGGCGCGTGCCCAGGGGTCTTGCAACGCCTCTTCCTCCACCGGCCGCGCGCGCTCACCCTCCTGCTCCTCCTGCTCTCCCTTGCAGCGCCGGCACATCGTGGTGTAGGGGACTGCCGCCAGCCTCTCCAGCGGGATCGGAGCCCCGCAAAGATCGCAGTATCCGTAGCGCCCGGATTCCATCTTGATCAGAGCATCCTTGATCGCCCGGAGCTTGAGCTCGGCGTCCTCCTTCAAAGCCAGGTCCTTGGAACGCTCGAAAACCTCGCTCCCCACGTCCGCGGGGTGGTTGTCATAGAGCGAGAGCTCGCCGACCGCGTCCCTGAGCGACATCCCGAGCCCCGTTTCCTCGCTGCTTCTGATTTGCCGCTGCAGTTCTTCCTGCTCCCGCAGCAACCGCTCCCTGAAATAATCCTGCCTGGCCGCGTCCACCCAAGTCACGTCTCCTTCAAATAAGTTTAAGTTCACGGTTCGAAGTTCCACAGCTCATACTGAGCCTCCTCTTTGGTCAAGAATCCAGAATTCAGGAGTCAGAATTCAGAATATTTGCTTGTTGGAATTCGCCGCGCGAATTCCCTCTTTGAACCTTCTGGCTTCTGACTTCTGGACTTCTTAACTTCTTTGAAATTACCCCCTATCAATTAATACAAATGCAGTTCCACCATCCTTACCACTTCCGCAATGAACCTCCCGATCCCCGGCAGGTTCGCCGCCACCAGGCTGCGTAAAACGTAAGCAAGCACCGTACCCAGGATGGTAAACCCGATGGCGATCCCTACCCCGCGCGCGATGCCGGCGATCAGGTTGATGTACATCAATCGCCAGGGCCGCTCCAGGAGCCGGACATACTCCGCCAGCCTCATCTTTTCCATCGCCACGCTTAACTCCTCGATTTTCCGGATCAGTAACTGCAAGGCCGGTTTTTCTCCTTCTACAGCCACAGAATCACCCTGCCTTAAAAAAACCCGTGCGATCCTCAACCCGGCCGGATCTGCCGGCGTTCCGATACGGTGGAGCACCTGTTCTTAATTTGCCCCGTCGCCTCCAGAAATAGTGCCCGCCAACCTGTTCAGAGCACTTTCGCCTATTTCCACCGTCTAGTCCACCAAATAAACGCTGTTTCTTTAAGACCGGATGAAAAACGACCATCAATTCAAGGGCCTGCGTGAAAAAATTCAAACCTTTGCTTGCTTCTGGCAGGATTTCCTTGAAATGCTGGTGAATGCTTCGCAAGAATAGACAAAGAAGGTTCACACCCCTGCGCCGCCGGCGAACAGCGTGTACATCGCACCGACCTCTAACTCATTCAGGTCAGGTTACGCAGTAATCCTTTCATTTAATTAACAATCAAGCAAGCTACCGGCTCTCGGACATAATTTGTAACTTTCAGACGCCGTTTTGTAGTTTTTAGACGTCGTTTCGTAGTTTTTAGACATAAAGGGTGGACAAAAAGGGAGGATTTTTTACAATGTTAGTTTAGAATGTTCCCCGGTGGATGTACAAAAAGGTTGGGTCGAAAACTAAAGATAATCATTACGAGACAAATTAAGGATAGAAAGCTTTGCGTAAACGATTTGAGCTGGCACCATACGATTTATGGTCCTGGATTTCAACAATTTTGGGTTCCCTGGCCTTAACCGTGGTGTCTGCATTGAAGTTTTTGGCAAGTGAACAATGGGCTGCCTCATGCCTCTCTGATTTATTACTGCTCTTTTTCTGGCTTCTCTGGCTGACGACACTTTTTCTTTCACCGTGGGGTTATCTTTTGACAGATACAAAAATAGTCATCCAGCGCGGCATATTTACTATCGCTCTTCGCTACGAACAGATCGAGGAGGTCCGGTTCGTCGATCGGGTAGAATTTTCCCTTTTTAGATTATTCGGGTCCGCCGGGCTTTTCGGGTATTTCGGCCTTTTGATCCCGGAGGATGGAAGCAGAGCCAGGGTTTACGCCTCCCGCTGGAATAAAATGGTGCAACTCAAGACCGCAAAAGGCATTTATTACCTCTCACCGGCTGATCCCCTGGAAATGGTAACAGCAATCCAGGAACGCTTGGCTGGACGCAAAAACAGTTAAAACGTGCCGATTTCTCATAAGCGGTGGTTTGTGCGCAAACCACACGAAAAACCTTTGCCTGCCGGTATCCTCTGCACCCCGGGTTAGGTTAATAGAGATCGCCGGACAATTTTCTTGCCGGAGACACAGGGATACGGCAGGAAGGTCGGCGGTGAACCTTTAATTTAAGGAACCATGTGCGTTTAATTTAAGGAGGTTCCCGGTCCTTGCCTCCTCTTCGCCGTCGCGCCAATCTTCTATTAACCCTAACCGTGGTTTTAGCCGGGGCAATCGTTTTCCGGAGCC
>JASEJH010000026.1:5273-8174 GCA_030016455.1 Thermoanaerobacteraceae bacterium | reverse complement strand
CTTTGCTGGCTTGGCTACCCGTGGTTGCCGGCGGAAATCCGGCTCCAACCGCCCTTGGAGGTCCCGCTGGCGGTGGAAGACCACGACGCGAACGAGAACGGCGTCCCCGACGCTCTGGACTTCGTCGCGGGGGCGCGCCGGGAAGCGGAGCGCCGCACCCGCTATGATGCAGGCTACTATTCCGGCGGCTACCCGCCGGAGGGGCGGGGTGCCTGCACCGACGTCGTCTGGCGGGCGTTCCGTGAAGCGGGCTACGACCTGAAAGAAATGGCGGACGAAGACATCAGGCGGGCGCCGGCCGCTTACGGCGCCGCGGGCCGCCGCCCCGACCCGAACATCGACTTCCGCCGGGTTTCCAACCTGGTCGTCTTCTTCCGGCGCCACGCCCGGGAACTCACCACCACCGTGAAACCCGGGGATAGGGAAAATCTGGTCGAATGGCAGCCGGGGGACATCGTGGTCTTCGGCCCGCCGTACGAGCACATCGGGATCGTTTCTGATAAGCGTCGCGCCGACGGCGTTCCGCTGCTGATTCATAACGCCGGCCCCCATGCCCGCGAGGGCGATTACCTTTTACGCTGGCCGAGCAAGATCACGCACCACTTCAGGTATCCGGGGCGAGAGGATTGACCGTTGCCACCTGCAGGAAGCCTGTTGCCGAACGCCCGGCAAAGGCCCTCCAGCGGATCACTATATCCTGGCGCCTCCCAGCACAAAAACTTTACCCGGAACCAATAAGCAAGAGTAAAAACGGCCGTCGACTTTAATTTAATAAGATTTAGCATTTCAAACGGACAGGAAGCTTTACCGACGAGTAATGTCGAACTTCGGGCAATTTCTGAGGAATAAAGCGAGCCGTGCCACCGGATGTCGAACGATTTTTAAGGCAGGAGGAAACCGGCGCGCTCCGGCGAATGTATCCATGTAGAAGAAAATACAGCGGGGCGCTGGTCCGGCGGTATTTCCCCCCTTGTACTAACGAATCCTGGCAGGTCTTTGGCAAGGATCGACACAAAATCGGTAGCCTCAGGTCAGGATTACTTATGGCGAGGTAGAAAGATTGGGCTGGTGGAGCAATATCTTTAAATTCATTCCCGGTATTGTTATAATGGTGGCCATCGCCATCTTTGCCAGGGGCGGTGCCGCTTTTGGTTTTCCCTGGTGGCGCGGGGTGGAGACTTATTTAGCTTCCGATCCAGTGGTAAAGAAGTGGACGCTTGACACATTGCACCTCAATTACATCCTCATCTGCATCATAGTCGGAATGCTCATCAGGAATACCATAAGCATCCCCAACTGGGTATTACCCGGTATCAGAACCTCCCGCCTCTTCATAAAGGTGGGAGTTATCTTTCTCGGGTCCCTGTACAGCATTACGGAACTCGCCAATCTCGGGATAAACGCGGTAACGATTATCCTGGCCTTTGTCTTCGCCACCCTGCTGTTCACCCTGTGGCTGGGCCAGAAGCTCGGCATGGACCCCGCTTCGGCCTCCGTGCTGGCGGCAGGCCTGTCAATCTGTGGTGTATCGGCCGTGGTGGCAACGGCGCCCGCCGTTCGCGCCAAGACCACCGAGGTGGTTTACTCCATCGCGACGGTTCTTTCCTTTGGTGTGGTTTCTCTGTTCACCTTCCCGGCTATCGGAACCCTGCTGGGCCTGAGCCCCCACCAGTTCGGCGCCTGGGCCGGCACCGCCATCCTGAACACCGGCCAGGTACTGGCCGCCGCGCTGGCCTTCGATCCCGGTACCGCAGCCCATCCTTCCGTGAGCCTTAAAACCGGTCAAATTTTTAACCTGGCCCGGGTGTTGTTCCTCCCGTTCGTAGTGCTCGTGATCGCGATCCTTTACAGCGGCCGCGAGCAGGTGGATGAATATAACATCAAGACCGGGTTTTGGAGCAGATTTCCCATCTTCGTGCTGGGTTTCCTGGCCATGGTTTTCCTCACCTCCTTTGGACTGCTGGGCCCTACGGATCCCCCTTCGCGGGAATTGCTTTTTATCCGCAACCTGTACAGCTGGTTTTTCGCCATCGGCCTTGCCGGGCTCGGGATGCAGATTTCGTTTAACGAGCTGCGCAAAGCCGGGGGTAAGCCGTTGTTGATCGGCGCCATCGTCGCCTTGCTCAAGGCCGGGGCAGCGCTGGTGGTGGTAACGGTCTTCATCCACCCGTAGCCTTGAACCGGGGAGGGATCTCTTTGTCGGAACGCGACCTGGGAGAACTGGACGCCCTGTTCGAAACCGAAGAAATAGAAGATTACGCCGCCCTTTCTCTGGCAGCCCTGATCCTCATTTTTGTCCTGATGTTCTTTTAAGCCCGGCACCCGACCCGGCATTTGTCTCAATAGACACCCGAGAACGCCGATTTTTCGAACATCAGGTTGCACACCGGGCGGAGAAAACCAGCAGCAAATTTTGCCTGGCGTCCCGTCATAACCCCTTGGGAAGACCGCCCTCCGTGCTTCTCAGCAATACCAGCGTCCCGACGTACAGTCCGTGGTCGTCGTAGACCGCGGCGATTTCGCAAGTCACCCCGCTCAAATCCAGTTCAACCCTGCCCAGCGACCGCGAGCCGATATTGCTATATACGGCCGCAGCCAGCCGGGAGTCAACCTCGCTTAAATGTCTGCCTTTTTCCAACGGCCCGAGATAATAGCTGGCCATCATATTGGCCATCGCTATCTGGTGGTTCTTGTCCACAAATACCAGACCGTCGGAATTAAGATCAACCAGCTTCGCGAGAAGATGTTCACAAACCCTTTCCTGGTCGCTGCTTAAACCGATCACCGCCAGAGAGCCGAGCATTTTCCCGGCTTTGAATATCGGGGAATAAACAATCTCCAACATCCGGTCGGCGTTCTTTAAGATCATCTTTTTACTTTCCCCGCTGACCAAGGTACCTG
>JASEJH010000026.1:0-5263 GCA_030016455.1 Thermoanaerobacteraceae bacterium | reverse complement strand
CCTGCAGGTCCGAGGATATCCGGCAGCGCAGCGCCTCTCAAATTTGCCGTTCGGTCGGCAAAAAACCTGTACGCCGCTTCATTGGCAAAGACGATTCGGTTCAACTTGTTGCAGACGATGACGCCTTCCTTGAGGTGATTGAAAATGGTAAAGTTGACGTCCTCAAAGTAAGAATTGATGCTGCTGGTCTTCCAGAACTCAACGAGAAACTCGTAAGCGCAGAAATAGAGTACGAAAAGTAAGAACATGATCGTGATAACCCGGTAGGTGTCGAAGTTGTTGTCCTTTAAGAAAAAATAGGTTTGCCAGGAGGTGTGATCGATCCCGGCCGCACTGACGTTGTACCGTAGATTGCGGTCGTATAGCTTGTCCTGGTAAGCGGTAAATCCCTCTAATTTTTCCCGGTCGAAAGGCCATACCACCGGACGATTCCCGCTATCCAGCAAAGCGATCCTGTAATTATCATTCGAAAACTCTTGGGTCAACTCCTGAAGGAAAGGACCGACCGCGTAATCAATAATCAAAATACCCCGGAGTTGTTTTGCCGCGTCATAGACCGGGGCCCCAACCTCGATTCGTCCTGCTTCTCCCCCGGTAATAAATATCTCTCCCGCCAGGGCCCTCTCAAAAGCCCGGGAAGGCTGATAAGGATAACCTTTCCCATTACCGGCCGAAGCAATGACATAACCATCGGTCCCCACCAGGTAAATGCCGGTTACCTCGGGGTTCTGGCGAGCGACGTCTTTCAACAGGTTTTCGGTTATACCTTTCTCCCGCCCCAGCTTGAGGGCTGCATTTTCGGCGAAGGCCCGGACATCACTGACGAAAAGCTGGATTTTGTTCAGCGTCACCTGCTGTAAACTGTTTTCGTACTCACAGATAACCCTTTTTGCCACCCGGAACTCGGCGAGGAAAAAAACGGTAACCAGACTCAAAAAGAAGATAACGACAAACAAAGCTAAAATGGTTTTAGCCCTGGGAAACTTGGACATGGGGTGAAATCCTCCCGTTATTTGATCAGACCTTTCTTAGCAGCCGAAGCAAGCGCTTCCTCAATGGTCTTGACGCCTAACTTGGTGCAGATCCCTTGAATCCGCCGCCGCAAGGTAGAAAGACTGATGTATAACCGGTTGGCTACCGCCTTCTGGTTCTCGCCGGTGGCAAGTAACTGTAAAATCTTCAGTTCTTCTTCCGCCAGTCCCGGCTCCCGGCCTCTAAGAAATAATTCGCTGCTCAGACCGGGGTACAGGTAGCTCCCGGTTTTCAGGACAATGTTTATGGCGGACTTGATTTCGTCAAACGAGGCGTACTTGGGAATAAACCCGTTTATCCCGTATTCCATCGCTTTTCTGACAAATACGGGGTCGTCGTAAGTGGTTAGCGCCAGATATTTAACCCCCGGCAGCCGGGCACCGATCTTCCCGGGAAGTTCCAGTCCATCTCCATCAGGCAATGCCAGATCCAGCAAGACGAGATTGATGTCGTCCCGCAGGTTGTGCAGTGCCTCCTGATACGTCCCTGCTTCGGCGACCACCGTCATGTTCTCCTCGAGCTCAATGAGCTTTTTCAATCCTTCCCGAACCACCTGGTGGTCTTCAACCAGCATAATCTTAATCTGGCTCACCGGAAACCTCCTCCCGAACTAAAGGAACGGTAAGCGTCACCGCAAAGCCGGTATCAGTGTAGCCGTATACCAGGTCGCCGCCCAACAGATTCGCCCGGTCCTTCATCCCCCACAAACCGGTTCCCTCAACCAGTTCCTTTTGCGGCCCACCGTTGTCCGAGACCTCAATTTTCAGCATCTCGTTTTGCACCGAGAAATAAATATCCACCTCGGTGGCCGCGGAGTGTTTGGCCACGTTGGTCAGAGCCTCCTGGATAATCCTGTAGATAACAATCGCTTCCCGCCGGTTGAGTGTAAACGCCCGGTCGCTGTAATAAAGATAAACCTTTATGCCGTATGTTTTTTCGAAATGGGAGACGTATGACTCGATAGCCGGGATCAAGCCCACTTTCTCAATCAAATACGGATGGATCTCATTCATAATGCTGCGCATATCCATAGCCGCGTTCTGGCACTGGTCCCTGAGCCGGGCCAGATTTTCGCGCACGGACTCGGGCAGTTCCTTCCCGTTCTGGCGCAAGACGTAATCCAGAGAATGGATCACGGTTGACATATACCTGCCGATCCAGTCGTGAATTTCGATGGACAGCCTCCTTCGCTCCGCTTCTATACTATCGAAAAGCAGAGACCTGTCCCGCTGGCTTTCTTCCGGCAGGGCCACCATCACCGCACCGGTTAACTTATCCAGAAAAAACAAGGGATGGTAGTCTATGGTCAAGAAAATCTTCCGCCCCGCATAGGTGTACACGGTCTGGTAATTGCTCAATTGTTTTTTGTAGAGGATGACCTCAAAAAGCGGTTGGAACACGTTCTGCAAGGATGGAAAATGCCCTAAAATCTCGTTCAGGGACTTGTTTTTAACCGCACCGCCACTTATATTCAGCAGCTTTTCCGCCGCCGTGTTAATCTTTCTGACGATAGCCCTTTGATCGGTCATAATAACGGCGCCGCGCAAGTGAACAGTCAAATGCTCCAGGTGAGAATTTTGAACGAACAGGGGGATTACTACCCCGCACGAGCCCACAATGAGCAAAACCAGCAACAACAAAACCAGCAAAAACAGGAAGAATCTCTTTCTGTTTTCTACGGCCATGACCGACGTTGAAACCCGGTCCACTTCGTCCCTGGCGGCGCTTACCGCCAGATAGGACTTGTCTCTCAAACTCGCGGCGAAGTATTCGTGTTCCAACCGTAGCGATGCGTTAGAGCGGCCGCTGTTTTGCGGTTCCGGACGCACCACCTCCTTTTCCACAAAAGAAAGGTACTTTCTATTTTCTTCAATCAAGTCTGCTACCTTCTTTTTAGTAACGGAATCCGCCGTGTTATACAGGTCTAATTCCTCCCTGGCGGTTTCCAAACTGTAACGCCTGAAATCGTCCAGGTAGCGGTGATCGGCATGAAGCATGTAACTCTCCACGCTGGATATCAGGCGCTCCACGTTCAACGAGATCTGGTAACACCTGGCGAGTTGCGCGGAAAAATAGGCCAGGTCACTGACTCTCTGGGGCGTGATGTAGAACTCGTTAACCAGCAATAAAATTGAAACAACTATCAGTACTGCCAGTGCAACGCTAATCCACGTGAAGGTTCTCATTCAGTATC
The DNA here is from genome assembly GCA_030016455.1 of Thermoanaerobacteraceae bacterium. GTDB lineage: Bacteria > Bacillota > Desulfotomaculia > Desulfotomaculales > Ammonificaceae > Yes71-27. The sequence continues at coordinate 2,037 of JASEJH010000026.1, read as the reverse complement.
CCTCCCGGGGATAACCCCGATAATCCGACGTGAGAATTCAATTTTTCTCTTGATAATTTCGCTGGACGAACTTCTATCTCCTTTTAGCGACAGTTTTCGAAAAAATGATTCACAACCTTGAGCAAAACGTTTCACTGGTTTGACGTACAAATGCCAGATAGGAGAGCCTATTACGTCATCAAGGTTGCATAATAAGACCAACTCGCGTCGTACAGGTTGACTCTTAAAAAGTAGAAAATAAGATGGTGTTAACCAACAATAGATTATCTTAGCTGAAAAATATCAGAACAAGGGGGTGAAAAGGAAGCGCAAGGCCTAATTTAGCGGATTCTGCTGTCGAATCATTTCGTTGTAAGGAGGGAAGACAGATGTCCCAGGAAACAAGCGCAAGCCGGTCTTCGCTCTTGAAAACGGAAGACTGGTGGGCAGTGTGGTTGGGGTTGTTCATCTTCGCTCTCGGACTCCTTAAGTTAGCGGGCGTTGATCTGGTAGGCTGGGTGGTGAAGACCAACGTATGGCTTGATCTCTCCAAGGCCCTCGTGCCCGCAGCCGAATCGTTGAAGGAGACCCTTTCGGGCTGGACTTCTCTGGTTCTGACTTACCTGTTTCTGACGGTCATCCTAAGCATCGGCGTGGCCACCATGGGCGGCAAGGTAGGTCGGTTTATTGCTGGCTTCACGATCATCTTCTGGCTCACGTACATCTGCTGGATTATCGGCCACTACGCCCACATTGCGGCCACACCCGACAAGTACGCCAAGCTCGGCATTGACTGGTCACTGCGCCTGACCGGTGAAGCCGGCTTTATCCTCGCTCTAATTGTAGGTCTCATCATCGGCAACCTGTGGCCGGGTCTCACCAAATTTCTGGAAGAAGCCGCCAAGCCCGAATGGTATATCAAGACCGCTATCGTTATCCTGGGGGCCAAGGTCGGGCTTTACGCGCTGCAATCCACCGGTCTCGCCGCGCAGGTAGTGTTCCGTGGTTTTTGCGCCATTATTGAGGCCTACCTCATTTACTGGCCGCTGGTCTACTTCATCAGCCGGAAGTACTTCAAGTTCACACCGGAGTGGGCTGCCCCGCTCGCCTCTGGTATTTCGATCTGCGGCGTGTCGGCGGCCATTGCCACCGGCGGCGCCATCAAGGCCAGGCCTGTCGTCCCCATCATCGTTTCCTCGCTCGTCATTATCTTTGCCGTGGTCGAGCTGTTGATCCTGCCTTTCCTGGCGCAGGCTTGGTTGTATAAAGAGCCGATGGTAGCCGGCGCGTGGATGGGTCTCGCCGTGAAGACGGACGGCGCCGCGGCGGCCAGCGGCGCGATCGTTGACGCGCTGATCCGGGCTAAGGCCGCCACCGCGCTGGGCGTCCAGTGGCAGGAGGGCTGGATGCTCATGGCGGGCACCACGGTCAAGGTGTTTATTGACATCTTCATCGCCATCTGGGCCTTCTTGCTGGCCATCATCTGGGCCTGGAAGGTCGAATGCAAGCCCGGCGAAAAGGTATCGGCCGTGGAAATCTGGTATCGCTTCCCCAAGTTCGTCCTTGGTTACGCCGCCACCTTCGTCCTGGTGCTCCTGATCGGCGCAGGCGCGGCCGAGGCTACGACGAAGGCTTTGCAAGCCGGTATCGGCGCCGCCGATACGTTCCGCGGTATCTTCTTCGCCCTGACCTTCTTCAGTATCGGCCTGGTATCCAACTTCCGGAAGCTACGCGAGGAAGGGATGGGCAGGCTGGCGCTGGTGTACCTGGTCTGCCTGTTCGGGTTCATCATCTGGATCGGCTTGCTCATTTCGTGGATCTTCTTCCACGGTATCACCCCGCCGGTCGTGAGCTAAGCGGCCGTCGCGTGTAAAGGAGGTCGAGTGCATGGCCGAACATGAAAAGTTGCCGGAAGAAGGAGAATGGTTCGACCTGATGCCGGTAGAAAAAAAGCTGATCCTGTGGAGCGTCGGATTGGGTATCGCTCTCCTCGGTATTCTCGTCTGGGTCAGCTACACGCTTGTACCGATACAGCACTAACCGGTTCTCTGCGTGCTG
>JASEJH010000269.1 GCA_030016455.1 Thermoanaerobacteraceae bacterium | reverse complement strand
CCAGGATCTCGGTGCCGGCTATCTCGCCAAACGGCGTGACAACGCAGTAGTTCGCCGCAACATTAAACAATTGGAAGCGCTCGGATACAAAGTAGTGCTTGAGGTAGCCTAATCATTGGGTTTCAAAAAAGAGTCGGTCCAGTATTGGAATACCAACAATTATCGGTCGTATCGGTCGAAGGTAACGGTACCAAGGGCAGTTTCCCTTGCTGCATGCCGTCTGAGGTAGGTTTGTGCTTGACCGGAGCTGCTATTTTCAGGGCAGGGGTTATCAATAATCTACAGTATTCTCCGGAAAGCTGTCAAAACCGGAGTAACCCTCCCCCTGAAAAGGTTCGGGGAGACGGCAGCATCATTGACTTATGAAAACCAAGTTTCCTATACTCGCCGGTGTTGTTCCCTCCCCGCCCGCCACGCGTTAAAAAGGTAGAACCGTCCCGGTACATATTTCGCCGGTCGGGGACATAAGTTACGCTGTAGACCCGGCTTCATCAGCGGGGGTGGTGATTTGGAGCTGGTTTTCTGCGTTGACCGGAGCCTGAAGCGCGATTTCGCCTGGGTCCTGCGCGAGGAGCTCCGGGTGCTGCGTCGCGAGGGACTTCGCTGCCGGCTGGTGGTGACCGGCGGAATATTTCGGATCAGGGCTCCGGTGAAGAGCGATAACGAGAAGCGTTACGTTCGCCTGCGCCTCAGCCAGGCAGCGGGGACCTTTTTAACCAGGCACGCTCTGGAGATCCGGGCGGAGGATTTTCTGCGCCGGAAGGAGCTTTGGGAAGCCAAGGTGGCGGAGACCGTGGAGAAGCGGCTTTACGTGGTACGCGAACTGTTGGTGCCGCTGCGGTCCGAAATTGTAGTGAGACTCAACGAATATCTGACCGCCGAAAACTGGGTTGATTTTAGGGGTTTCCTGCGTTTTCGCCTGAAGCACATCGAGGCCTTTCTTACCGTGGTCTTCTGGCGGCTGGTGGACGAAGTGCAGTTCGAGCTGGAGTGGGAGCACTTTATTTCATTCCTGCGCCGCTTCCGGCAGAGCCGCAATCCGGGAGTGAAGCAGGTCCACTGCTTCCCCGGGGAGGAAGGAGGGTTCACGCTTTCGGACAAACGGGGGCACCTGTTAGAATCGGTGCCGCCGGCTGCCGCTGCCGGAGACGAACCGGGGAACGAGGACGTGTTGATCGGCAGCCTCCTGGTGAAAGGCGTACAGAAAATCATCCTGCACCGCTGGACCCCTTCGCCACCGGCGCTGAAGGTACTGCGCGCCGTTTTCCACGTGAAGGAGTGCAGCAGCTGTTCGCTGTGCCGCCCGAAGGTTTCCGCGGGGAAAGGTGCGCCTGGGAGCGTTTCAAGTCTGGAATGAACCGGGCATTTGGACCCGCGCGGGTTTCACGTCACCAGTCGCGTCCGGGAGAATTTGGTGCAACTCCCTTGGCGGGGTGTAGAAAGCGAATGACCCGGCGAACGCCCGGCATTTCGGGCCCGGTTCTCAAAGCGAACAACCTGGACTCCTGCCTGAAAAGGCTGCTAATTGACTCTAAAACGCTGCGGCGACGGCAAAGGTCGGATCACCGGGGCTAAATGGAGTAAACCTCCCGGGCGTCCGGCACCTTGTAGCCGGCCTGGCTTAGGACGGCGACGGCCTTTTCGGTGTCGTTGACCTTAAAGAGTACCATCGCCAGGTCCGCGCATTTGGCGACGAAGGCGTAAAGGTATTCGATGTTAATGTCGGCTGCTTCAAGCGCTGCCAGCGCCGGTGCCAGGCCCCCCGGCTTGTCGGGGACGGCCACGGCCAGAACGTCGGTGGCCGACACCGTAAAACCGCCTTCTTTTAAGACCTGGTAAGCCCTGTCGGGCTGGTCCACGATCAGGCGTAGGATGCCGAAATCCGAAGTGTCGGCGATCGAAAGCGCCCGGATGTTGATCCCCTTTTCGGCCAGCAGCCGCGTAACGGCAGCGAGGCGCCCGCTCTTGTTCTCCAGGAAGACGGAAATCTGCTTTACGGCCATACTTTCCCCTCCTTACTTTTTCTCGAGGTCGCGCTTGTCCCAGACCCGCTTGGCTTTTCCTTCGCTGCGCTGGATGGTTTTGGGCTCCACCAATTTTACTTTAACCGAAATACCCAGCACGCTTTCAATCTCGTCGTGGATGCGGCGCTCCAGTTCTTCCAGGCCCCTTACCTCGTCGCGGAACAGGTCCTCCGAGACCTCCACCCATACCTCGAGGGTATCGAGCGCCTTCTCCCGGTCAACCACTAACAGGTAGTGCGGCTCGGTGTGTCCGATGGAGAGCAGCACGCTTTCGATCTGCGTCGGGAAGACGTTGACGCCGCGGATGATCAGCATGTCGTCTGTACGCCCGGTGATCCTGGACATCCGGATATGGGTGCGGCCGCAGGGGCAGGGCGCGTCGAGCAGCCTGGTAATGTCCCGGGTGCGGTAACGGATTACCGGGAAACCCTCCTTGGTAATG
>JASEJH010000268.1 GCA_030016455.1 Thermoanaerobacteraceae bacterium | reverse complement strand
GTCAAAGATAACCTTGTTTGAAGAGAGCCTACCAATTACCGGGTTGAGTGCTGGGCGACGAGCGATAGTGCGGTCAGCGCAGGAATCCGGCGCGCGCCGGTCTGCCCAGGGCCGGTGTAGAAACCTTGCATTTTCGGGGGAACAAAAGAAACCGGGTACTCTGTAAAGAAGGCGGTGCGTACACGGCGCCGGTAAAAAATAAAAAGGCGGGGCTTCCCGCCTTTATTCGTAAAGCCAGTGATCAAGCAGCCGGTCGTAATCCACAAGCTCGGCTTCGTTGAAGAAGAGGGCGATCTCCCGCGCTGCGCTGGCGGGGGAGTCGGAGCCGTGCACCACGTTACGGCCGACATCAATCCCGAAGGTCCCGCGGATGGTGCCCGGAAGGGCTTTCTGCGGGTCGGTGGCACCCATCATTTCCCGGGCGGCCGCAATCACGTTCTTCCCTTCCCACACCATCGCCACCACGGGACCGGAGGTGATGAAATCAACCAGCCCTTCAAAAAACGGCTTGCCTTTGTGCTCACCGTAATGGGTTTCCGCCATCTCCCGCGGCATCACGAACATTTTCAGGGCTGCAAGCTTATAGCCGCGTTTTTCAAACCGCGCGATTATCTCGCCGACCAGGCCCCGCTGGACCGCATCGGGCTTCACCATCACGAACGTACGCTCCAACAATTGCCCGCTATTCCCCCTTGTCAAATTGTCTTGGCACGGAAGCCGTTACGTCAACGGATTTCCCTTCCGGGCGTTCAATGAAAGTATCCAGTTCGCCGATCTTCTTAAAAGTCACGACCGGCTCCGGCCGCACCACCGGAAGCGGGCGCTTTGTTTCCTCCCCCTTGTTGTCAAACGCCACCCTCGGAGTGGCTTCCTCTTCCCCCGCCTGCTCCCGCGGTGTAGCCATCAACTCGGCGAACTCCGGACCCTCGATCGTTTCCTGCTCGAAAAGCCGCCGGGCGACCCGTTCGAGCGTGTCTTTATTCTGGGTCAGGATCTCCCGGGCCCGGTTGTAGCACTCGTCAATGATCCGCCGCACCTCCCGGTCGATGGCGTAGGCTACCTCTTCGCTGTAGTTCCGGTCCCGCGCCAGGTCACGTCCCAGAAAGGGGGTGTCGTGTCTGGAACCAAAGGTGAGCGGACCCAACTCCTCGCTCATCCCGTACTCCATAATCATCCGCCGGGCAATTTCGGTGGCCCGCTCCAGGTCGTTCTGGGCCCCGGTACTCACCTCTTTAAGCATCAGGTCTTCGGCCACCCGGCCGCCCAGGAGCATCGTGACCTGGTCAATTAACTGCGACCGGGTCATGTAGTAGCGGTCCTCCTTCGGGAGCAGGAGAGTGTAGCCGCCCGCGCGCCCCCGCGGGATGATGGAGACCTTGTGCACCGGGTCGGTGTGCGGCAGGAGGTAGCTCACGATGGCGTGGCCCGCCTCGTGGTACGAAACCAGCCATTTCTCGCGCTCGCTGATGACCCGCGACTTCTTCTCCGGTCCGGCGAGCACCCGCTCGATGGCGCTTTCCATGTCGCACATCTCGATCCGCTTTTTGTTCCGCCGGGCCGCCAAAAGCGCCGCCTCATTGACCACGTTCGCCAGGTCCGCCCCGCTGAAACCGGGCGTCCGCCGCGCTAAGACATCGAGGTCCACATCTTCCGCCAGCGGTTTCCCGCGCACGTGCACCTTGAGGATCTCCCGCCGGCCGTTGATGTCCGGCATATCCACCACGATCTGCCGGTCGAACCGCCCCGGCCGCAAAAGCGCCGGGTCAAGGATGTCCGGCCGGTTCGTGGCGGCGACGACGATGATCCCGTCGTTTGGGCTGAACCCGTCCATTTCGACCAGCAACTGGTTCAGCGTCTGCTCCCGCTCGTCGTGGCCGCCGCCGAGGCCCGCCCCGCGCTGCCGTCCCACGGCGTCAATCTCGTCAATAAAGACGATGCAGGGCGCATTCTTTTTCGCCTGTTCGAAAAGGTCGCGCACCCGCGCCGCACCCACACCCACGAACATTTCCACAAAATCGGAACCGCTGATGCTGAAGAAGGGCACTCCCGCCTCGCCGGCCACCGCGCGCGCCAAAAGCGTTTTGCCCGTGCCCGGAGCGCCGAAGAGGAGCACCCCCTTCGGGATGCGCGCGCCCAGTTCACTGAACTTCCGGGGATTCTTCAAAAACTCAACGACTTCCTGGAGTTCCTCTTTTACCTCGTCAATCCCGGCCACGTCGGCAAAGGTGACCCGCTTCCGTTCGTCGGAATGCAACCGGGCCCGGCTTTTTCCGAATGACATCACCCGGCTGCCGCCGCCCTGTGTCTGCTGCATCATGAAAAAGAACAACCCCACGAAGACCAGCACCGGTAAAAGCGCCGTCAGCAGATTTGCCCACCAGCCGGGCTGGGGCGGCGGCTGCTGCTCTAACTTCACTTTCTTCTCCCGCAGGAGCGGGTACAGGGTCTCGTCCAGAACCGGTCCCTTGGTCTCGAAC
>JASEJH010000267.1 GCA_030016455.1 Thermoanaerobacteraceae bacterium | reverse complement strand
ATGTCATTCATAGCCCTGACCATCTCCGCCATCTGCTCGTTGCCTTTTTCCGCATTTGCCCGGGCCTGATCCCCCAACTGATTGGCCTGGGTGGCGTTCTCGGCGTTCTGCTTCGTTTGCGCCGTGATTTGTTGCATCGAGGCACTGATTTCCTGTACCGAAGCGGCCGACTCGGTCGCACCCTGAGCCAGCGCTTGGCTGGCATCGGAAACCTGCTGGGCCCCCGCAGCTACCTGGTCAACGGCAACAGTCACCTGGCTGAGAATCTCATTCATGGCGTCAACCGTCTTGTTTAAAGCTTCTTTAATGATCGCGTGGTCACCCTTATAATCACCGGTTACCTCCACGTCCAGGTTACCCTTGGCCATTTCCTTCAGACATTCGGCTGCTTCCTTGATCGGATTGATAACTGCGTCAAGAACCTTGTTCATGCCTTCTACAATGGCCCTGAACTCGAAATTAATCTTACCGACGTCCCCGCGCGCATCGAGCTTACCGCTTACGGCCGACTCGGCTAACCGGTTTGTTTCGGTCAGCAGCCCGCTGATAATGCCGCTGATGTGCCTGCTGAAGAAAACACCCAGTAGAAGCGACAGTAAGAAGCCGGCAATCATTGCCACCGCCATTATTATCTTCGAAGATCCGACCGTCGCTTCGGCTTTCGAAGCCGTCACACCGGCAAAAGCAGCGTTCTCTTCCATCAACTCATCCACGACCTTCTCGCACTGTTCAAAGGACTCGGCCTCTTCACCCATGCCGTATTCAAGCGCCTCGTCCATCTTGCCAGCGTTTATTAACTCCATAAACTTTGCCTGTTTCTGCTTCCAATCGTCCCAGGCGGCCTGGAAATCTTGCCATAGCTTTTCTTCCCTGGCGCTCTTTTCTACTTCCGCGTAAGCATTCCAATCCGTCTTTACACTTTCCCAATATTCTTCTATTTCGTTACAACAGTTCTGCCGCGTTGCTTCGTCCAATCCGGAGATAAGCAGGGTTCGCTCCAGGGAGCTGATTTCCATTTGTGCCAGGTGGATATGCAGCAGGGCCCTGGCACCAACCAAGTGGTTCGTGCTCAGGTCTTTTGCTGATTCACCAACCCGACCGATCTTCCAGTAACCCACGCCACCTACCACGAGCGCGATAACCAGGACTATACCAAGCGCAACCGCTATTTTGCTTGCCAGCTTCATTTTACTTAACATCCGGGCCTTTCCCCCTTTTTCCTGAGTTCTCAAACCGAAGGGACAGCTTCGCTTGACGTCATAATTTCAACAATACACTGCTTCTCGCCAACCGACCTGCCCCCTCGCGCAGAGCAGCCTTCCGCGTGCAAAAGATCTTGACCTTTTCGCCGACCTTGCCCATACCCTGAATAAAGCGGCTCCCCGCTCCTCTCTTCACCGCCGGCGGCGGCTCGATGTCGTCCTTAGGAATGTCCAGAACCTCGGAAACCCGGTACACTACGAGCCCTACCGCCTGACCGTCAATGTTGATTACCACAATACAGGTGCGTCGTCGCACGGACGCTCGGGCCTCCCAAACCGCAGCCGCACGTCCGTCACCGGAATGACCTTCCCCCCGAGGTTGATCACCCCCTTGACGCAGGGAGGCATATCCGGACCCCCGTAATGCATCCTTGTAAACGTTCCGTAAAAGATCAGGATGTTCCGCAGCAACTATCGGTTATGTTGCCTAACAATTTTCAGTACCTTTGTCAGTACTTTTGTAAGAAGATTTCGGTACTTTTTACCACATCTTTAACCTTATCTTTAACCTTGCGAAAATTTGAAGTTAGATAAATAAATACCGGTGCAGCTTGAACAAAGCTTAACCGGTATTCTTTCAATCCAACAGAATGACAGCAAGGCTACGTTAAAGGCATAAAAATACAGCCGGGCCACCCATCGAAAATTTTGAGTGACACCGGCTGCTAACTTCCCTGAACCATAACACATAACCACAAAGGCGCAGAGACTCCAGGGAGGGTTACACCTCCCGCTTCTGCGCCTCCTCCGCAACTTCAGCTTCAGTTAAAACTTCCCGAACTCCGTGTCGTCCAGCGCAATAACCTCTTCCGGCTTTCTTCCTCCTCCCGCCGGACCGTTTCCCGACGATGCCGCAGCCGCCTCCTGAAGTCCGGCCGCATGCTTCCAGGATCTGCTCTCCCAGACCTGACCCGCAGCCGGACGCAGAACCTGCTGCCCTTCTCTTTTCTTCAGCCTGAACTTCCCGAGCATCTGTTTCAGCTGCACGGCCTGCGCGGACAGCTCTTCACTGGTGGCGGCCGATTCCTGCGAGTTCGCCGTGTTCTGCTGGATCACCTGGTCCACCTGGCTCAGGCCCTGGTTGATCTGCGCAATCGCCTGCGCCTGCTCTTTCGAAGCCGAGGCGATCTCCCCGATGAGGTCCGTTACCTTGGCGGCGCTCAATACGATCTCTTCCAGCGCCTTTGAAGTCTCCTCGACGATCTTCGTCCCCGCCTCGGTTTTCCTGATCGAGTCCTCGATCATCTCGGCCGTCTCCTTCGCCGCCCTGGCGCTGCGTTCGGCAAGGTT
>JASEJH010000266.1 GCA_030016455.1 Thermoanaerobacteraceae bacterium | reverse complement strand
TATGAGTAGATAGAGCCTGCTTTCGAAAAATTAGAGTTTTGTAACACTCTCCTAGACGACTGTAACGCCCTCTATTTAGAACGGGAAGCGAAAACCGCTCCTTGACTGGCCGAAGAAACCTGCGCTGCGTAGCGCCCGAGATAACCGTGGGAAATCTTAGGCTTCCACGGCGGCAGGGCAGCAAGCCGCGCTGCGATCTCCTTTTCCTCCAGGAGCACCTCGAGCCGCCGCCCGGGAATGTCAATTTCAATCATATCGCCGTCGCGCAGAGCGGCAATCGGTCCGCCGGCCGCCGCTTCGGGGGAAACATGCCCGATTGAAGCGCCGCGTGTAGCGCCGGAGAAGCGCCCATCGGTCAGGAGCGCCACGTCCTTGTCCCGACCAAGCCCCGCCAGTGTCGCCGTCGCGGTCAGCATCTCCCGCATTCCCGGACCGCCCCGCGGGCCCTCGTATCTGATGACGATTACTTCACCGCTGTTGAAGGCGCCGTCCATGATTGCCGCCACCGCTTCCTCTTCACTTTCGAAGACGCGGGCGGGCCCCCGGTGCCGGAGCATCTCCGGCGCCACCGCCGATTGTTTCACCACCGCTCCCTCCGGCGCCAGGTTTCCGAAAAGCACGGCCAGACCCCCGGTGGGACTGTAGGCTTCATCAATTGACCTGATAACCTCCGGGCGCTTTACCTCCCGTCCGGCAATATTTTCCCGGACCGTTTTTCCGGTGACCGTGAGCGCCTCGCTTTCGAGCAACCCGGCCTCGCTGAGAAGGTTCATCACGGCCGGGATGCCGCCCGCTTCGTCCAGGTCCTGCAGGTGGAAAGGCCCCGCAGGATCCAGCCGGCACAGGTTGGGCGTTTTGGCACTTATTTCGTTGACCTCCCGGAGGTCAAACGTCACCCCCGCCTCGTGGGCAAGCGCCGTCAGGTGCAGGATGGTGTTCGTCGAACAGCCGAGCGCCATATCCACCGTGAAGGCGTTCTTAAAGGCCGCCGGCGTCAGAATCTGCGACGGGACCAGGCCTTCCTGCACCAACTCCACCGCCCGCATTCCCGAAAGTTTGGCCAGGCGACGCCGCGCCGCGCTCACCGCCGGAATCGTTCCGTTGCCGGGAAGAGCCATCCCCAGCGCTTCGGTGAGGCAGTTCATCGAGTTCGCGGTGAACATTCCCGCGCAGGAACCACACCCGGGACAGGCGGTTTCTTCCAGTTCCGCCAGGTCGGCCTCCGTCATCAGGCCCGCTTTGACCCGGCCCACGGCCTCGAAGACGTTGTTCAAGGAAACGTCCCGGCCGCGGAAGCGCCCTGCAAGCATCGGCCCGCCGCTGACCACGATGGCCGGTACGTTCAGCCGGGCCGCAGCCATCAGCATCCCGGGAACGATCTTGTCGCACGCTGTAACAAAAACTAAGCCGTCGAAGGCGTGCGCCTCCACCATCACCTCCACGCTATCCGCAATCAACTCGCGGGAGGCCAGGGAGTACTTCATCCCCCGGTGGTTCATCGCAATGCCGTCGCACACTCCGATGGTGGGAAACTCGACCGGCACCCCGCCGGCCAGGCGGACCCCCACCTTGACCGCTTCCGCAATTTCCCGGAGATGGATATGACCGGGAACAATCTCGTTGAAGGAGTTTACCACACCGATGAGCGGGCGGTCAAGCTCCTTATCCGTAAACCCCAGCGCCTTGAAAAGCGAGCGGTGGGGCGCCTTTTCCAGTCCCTTTTTTACCGTGTCGCTGCGCAAAATTCACGCCTCCCATAACAGATGTCGGATGTCAGAAGTCAGACGCAGGAATCTGTTGTAGAAATTCACCAGGACGAATTCCTTCCTCTTCTCTGACTTCCGACCTTCTGCCTCTTGCCTCTGACTTCTAAATCTCCGGTCCGTCCACCCGAGTCAACTCCCGGAAAGCCTGGATCAGATCACACGTAACCGGGCCCGGGCGCCCCTCCCCGATGATGCGGCCGTCCACCTTCACCACCGGAATGATCTCCGCCGCCGTCCCCGTAAGGAAACACTCGTCGGCCGTAAACACGTCATGCCGCGTAAAAACCCGCTCCAGGACTGTGATCCCTTTCGCCCGTGCCAACTCCATCACCGCGTCCCGGGTGATGCCCTTCAAAATCCCCAGGTGGGGTGGTGGTGTAATCAGCGTGCCTTCCTTGATGATAAATATGTTGTCCCCGGTGGCTTCCGCCACGAACCCGTCGTGGGTAAGCATGATCGCTTCCTGAACCCCGATAAGCCCTGCTTCGATTTTGGCCAGGATATTATTCAGGTAGTTCAGGGACTTGATCCGTGGGCTCAGGGCCTCCGGCACGTTCCGCCGGGTGGGTACAGTAATCACTTCCAGACCCTTCTCGTAAAACTCCGGTGGGTAAAGCTGAATCGAATCCGCGATGCAAAAAACCGTCGGCCGGGGACATTTTTGGGGGTCCAGCCCGAGATCACCCTTGCCGCGCGTCACCACCAGCCGGATGTAACCGTCGCGGATGTTGTTGCGGCGGCAGGTCTCCAGCACCACCTGTTGCATTTCCTCTTGGGAGAGCGGGATGCTGAGCATGATCG
>JASEJH010000265.1 GCA_030016455.1 Thermoanaerobacteraceae bacterium | reverse complement strand
AAGATGTTTAACGTCCCGCGGGTGATTATCGCCGCCCCGCAAGGCCGTTCGGGAAAAACGACGGTGACGCTGGGGTTGGTGGCGGCGCTCGTTGCCCGGGGACTGCGGGTACAGCCGTTTAAAAAGGGACCGGATTTCATTGACCCCGGCTGGCTCAGCTGGGTAGCGGGACGGCCGTGCCGGAACCTGGACGCCTTCTTTTTAGACCGGGGAAAACTCCGGTTCAGCCTGGCGAAGGGGGCGGCCGGCGCAGACGTCGCCGTCATTGAGGGAGCAATGGGCCTTTTCGACGGGGTTGATTTGGCCGGCAGCGGCAGTACCGCCGAGATCGCGAAGGCTCTGGCCTGCCCGACCCTGCTGGTCGTTAACGCGGTGCGGATGACCAGGAGTATTGCCGCGATCGTCCTCGGGTGCCAGCTTTTCGACCCGGAAGTCAAGATCAGCGGGGTCATCCTGAACAACGTCGCCCGGCCCCGGCATGAAAAGATGCTCCGGGCGGCCGTGGAGACTTTCTGCGGCCTGCCGGTGGTAGGGGTCTTGCCGAAGAACCAGGCCTGGGAGATACCGGACCGGCATCTCGGATTGGTGCCGGTCGGCGAAGACGAGGGGCTTCGGAAGGCAGTCGCGGCGGCCCGGGCCGGAGCGGAACAATGCCTTGACATTCCGGCGGTGCTGCGGATTGCGGAGTCAGCACCGCCGCTCACCTTCCGCGAGCCGGTCCCGCACGCTGTTTTGCCCGGGAAAGGGCGGGTGCGGATCGGCGTGATCCGGGACCGCGCCTTCAGCTTTTACTACCCTGAAAACCTGGAAGCGCTGGAGAGCGCCGGCGCCGACCTTGTTTTCATCGACGCCCTCAAGGACCCGCTTCCCGAAGTGGACGCCCTGTATATCGGCGGCGGTTTCCCGGAGGTCTTTGCTGCGGAGTTGGAGGCGAATACGGCCCTGAGATTCGCGGTGCGGTCGGAGATCGAGGCGGGCCTGCCGGTGTATGCAGAGTGCGGGGGCCTGATGTATCTTGCCCGGACGCTTGTTTACGGGGAAAAGAGGAATGCGATGGTCGGGGCTTTCCCTTTTGACGTGGTGATGGGGACCGAGCCGCGGGGCCACGGCTACATGCGGCTGCGGGTGAGGGAAGGGAACCCTTACTTTTCGGCGGGAAAGGAACTCCGCGGTCACGAGTTTCACCATTCGACGGTGGCGAGTCTGCCCGAGGGTACCCGGTTCGGCTTCACGGTCGAGAGGGGCTGCGGTATCAACGGGGTGGTGGACGGGGTGGTCTACAAGAACACCCTGGCGGCATACTGCCACCTGCACGCGCTCGCGGTGCCGGAATGGGCCCCCGCGGTTGTGGCCAGGGCGCAAGCCTACCGGTGTGCCCGCAAGGAGGAGCGCGCGAGCTCCGTACTTGGACAAGGTTAACCGGGGGTGAAGAATTGGAAACGGTAATGGTTTATGTGACCTGCGCCGACAGGGAGGAGGCGCGGCGGATCGGGCAGGAGCTGGTACGCGCACGCCTTGCTGCCTGTGTCAACGTTTTTCCGGGTGTGGAATCCTTTTTTCACTGGGAAGGCAACCTGGAGCAGGCAGCGGAAACGGTCATGGTAGCGAAAACCATCAGGGCCAAGGTGCCGGAAGTGGTAGCAGCAATCAGGGCCCGGCACAGTTACTCCGTGCCGGCAATCCTGGTGCTGCCGGTTATTGACGGAAACCCGGCTTTCATCTCGTGGGTTGTGGACGAGGTGGGCGGTTGCGACCGGTGATCCCTTTTACGTGGAAAACCTCGCCTGCTGCCGCCCGGCAGCTGCAGGAAGAACTGCGGTCCCGGGTGGTGGTACAGGGAGGGCCGGGAGCAGACGCGCTGCGTACGGTGGCCGGCCTGGACGTTTCTTTTTGCCGCCGGAAGGGCCTGCTTTTTGCCGCCGTGGTTGTTTTGCGGCTGCCGCGGTTTGCCGTGGTCGAAGAAGCGGGAGCAGTGTTGCCCGCTAATTTTCCGTACGTTCCCGGGCTGCTGGCTTTTCGGGAAGGGCCGGCGCTGCTCAAAGCGCTGGAAAAGATCCAGGCGGTTCCGGACCTTTTGGTTTTTGACGGGCAGGGAATCGCTCACCCGCGCGGGCTTGGAATTGCGAGCCACCTCGGGGTGCTGCTGCACCGCCCTTCGATTGGTGTCGCTAAGAGCCTCCTGGTTGGTACTTATGACGAGCCGCCGCCGGAACGCGGCGCTTACAGCCGGCTTTTTTACCAGGGGAGGCCGGTGGGGGCTGTCCTGCGCACGCAGACAGGGCGGAAACCCGTTTTTGTCTCTCCCGGCCACCTGGTGGGAATTGAGGAAGCCGTAGGCCTGGCGCTTGCGCTATGCGGACGCTACAGGCTCCCGGAGCCGGTGCGGGCGGCGCATAGCCTGAGCCGCCGGCTCTTTCAGGCGTATCAGGCGGATTAGGCGGGGTTGGAAACGGTTGCAGCGAGGCGGACAAAGCCGCCTTTTTACTTTTTCAGGCGGAAGTTTATATTCCTCCCGGAAGCGGTAAAACTAAGACGGGACGTAACTATTCAGCCTGCCACCCACCACTTACCCCGCACTCAACTCCGTGTGCAAA
>JASEJH010000264.1 GCA_030016455.1 Thermoanaerobacteraceae bacterium | reverse complement strand
GGAGGGCTGCCCCCGGTGCCAGGCGGCAGCCGCCGCCTACCGCGAGCGCTACTACGGGCTGGGGCTGCTGCCGCTGGCGGCACTGCCGGCAGGCCTGGGCGCGAAGGTTGCGGAAGCGGCAGCGACGGGGGCAACCGCGGCAGGTATGAAGGCAGCAGCCAGCAAGGGCCTGATAGCGCGCCTTGCCGAGTGGCTGGGGCTGCACAAGGCAGCGGCCGCCGTGACGGTGGCGGTAATCGCCGCGGGGGCGGCGGGTCTGTGGGCGGTAACGGAGCGGGAGCCGGCGCCGTTTGGCGGCATCCAGTCCGGGCGGGTTACTGCCTACCATCGCGGTCCGGCAAATGGCGGTTTTGAAACAGGCTCCCTCGACCCGTGGGAAGGTTCGGCCTACGCGAGTCCGAAGAAGCGAAACCCGCCCGCGGTTACCGTGGCTTCGGCCTATGCCTACGAGGGCAAGTACGGCTGCCGGCTTCGGAATGAGTCCGGCGCAGGGAGTGCCGCAGTCTCTCTTGGTCAGGTTTTTTTAGACGACTCTTCCGGTTACCAGCTCTGGCTGAAGGTGCCTGAAGGGAACCCTTTACCGAATGTTATGATCGAACTCCTAGCAGACCTACCCGGCGACCGCTATGTCACTTTCACCTACGGGAACGTTCAAGGTCCTCACTGTTTGCATAAGGTGCTACCCGTAGAAAAAGGGCGCTGGGTCTGCTGGCGGCTAAATTTCGTCCAGGATGTCAGGGCAAGGTACGGCGTTGTGCCGGGGCGCCAGCGGGCCATCTACATTCTTGTCGGCTGCCGCGACGGGGAAAAGCACGCCGAACTCTGGGTTGACGAACTCTCCCGGCTACCGTGAATTACAAAAGACAGGAGAGCAAAAAGATGACGCGCTTGTTTTTGCCCAAAATCATTCTCGGTCTGACAGCCCTCGTGGTATTATCGCTCTGCGTGAGCCTGCCGGCCGCCCAGGCGGATAGGGGGATCATCGTTCCTGATCCAGTACGGGTGGAGGAGCCGGGCCAGACTGCCTTCATCGCCTTCAACGGGCGGGAGGAGATCCTCCTCTTGGGAACCGACGTGAAGGCGGCGCGGGCCACCGCCGCCCTCCAGTTCACCCCCTTTCCGAGCCCGCCTGAGGCGGCGCTGGCGCCGGAAGACGCCTTCGCACGGCTGCAGGAGCTTCTGACGGCGCACCATGTCTTCTACTGGAAGAAAGCCAAAGGCGCCGGATCCCCGGAGGCCACATTAGGCGAGGGCGAACCGGTAAAGGTGCTCTCCCACCAGAAGCTCGGCCTGCACGACGTGACAGTGGTCGAGGTGAGGGATGCCGCTCGCTTTGCCGCCTGGGTGCAAAACTACTTCCGGAAGCAGGGCTGGCCGGTGCGGGCGCTTACGGCAGAGGAGGAGGCGGTGGTGGCCGGCTACTGCCGGCGCGGCCTCAAATACTTCGTCATCGACCGCGTGGAGCTTAAAGAAACGCTACGCTCCGTACCGCCCCTCACCTTCCGGTTTGCGACCCCGGCGCTTTACTACCCCCTCAAGGTTACGAACCTCTTCGGCGGTGAAGGGGAAGCCCAGCTCGTCGTCTGCGGTGAGGAACACCTCTTCGCGCGGCTTCCAGCCTTTCTTGCCACAACCGTGCCGTCCGGCAGGTGGGAGGAATCCACCCGCGCCGCCGTCGCGCCGCGGGAACTGGCCCGGGTGGCGCCGGGCGCCGCAAAGCTCTTTGCCGGGGAGCAAGAGCTTCAGGCCTTCCGCTACCGAGGAAAACTTTCCTTCCGCGGCGACCTCTGGGTGGACCCGGCGGCACCGCTCCTGCGGGTTGGCGGGCAGGCCTGCCCGGAAGCCGTCCTTCACCAGGAAAAGGGGGCATGGCTGGTCCCGGCGCGGGACGTTTTCGCAGGGCTGAACGCCAAAGTGAGTTGGGACGCCAAGCGGCGGGAGGTGGTGGCGGCGGCGAGCGGCCTTCACAGCAGGGTGCCTAAAAATTCGGCAGCAAATAGTGTCTGGGAGGCAATAGGAGCCACGTTTGAGAGCTGGGCCGAAGAGTATCTTGGCAAGCCGGTAGGACATATGATCGTAAATTCGCCGCTTGAGATCCGCTTCCCGGTGGACCCGCGACCGGTGCCGGTTTACGACCCGGCGGCGAAGAAAACCCGGACGCGCCCTTGCTACCTTGCCTATGTCAACGGCCGCCGCTACGTCCTTTATGACCCGGCGGCCCCCGGCAACCGGGTAGCGCCGCGGGTGGTGAACGGCCGCTTCTACCTGCCGGCAGGCGTCTTTGCGGACCTTTTGGGTGCCGAGGTAACGTGGGATAACGCGACGGGGGAACTACGCATTGATAGATTACGGTTTTGGCAAAAAGCGTAAAGGAAACTAAGGAGTCCCCCATGCCGCTAATAGCGGCACCACAGGGATAAAAATGGACGGCGTCGCCTGTTTCAGCTCCAAGCGAACACTTGAAGCGCGCGGCAAACAAACTAAGCGACGACGAGCGGCGGAGGCGGGTCTGCGGCCACGGACGGCCGCAGAGGGCAACCACGGCCCAGCACTCAGCCTCTGAGTGCTGGGTTTGCCCGGTGCCCGCCGGAGCG
>JASEJH010000263.1 GCA_030016455.1 Thermoanaerobacteraceae bacterium | reverse complement strand
CATAACATCACTCACGATAAATACCTGGGTGGTAACCTCGCCGATCACCACTTCGGTCTTAATGAGCACCAGCGTTTACCCCCTTACTAACCTTATCACCCGTTTACTGCGACCTCAATTTGTTCGGTACG
Organism: Thermoanaerobacteraceae bacterium; assembly: GCA_030016455.1. Classification (GTDB taxonomy): domain Bacteria; phylum Bacillota; class Desulfotomaculia; order Desulfotomaculales; family Ammonificaceae; genus Yes71-27. Next base: position 2,476 of record JASEJH010000263.1, on the reverse strand, counting down.
GACGACCTTTACCGTCACGTCGACAATTGTTTTCTGCAGTGCCTTTCTGACCACCCCGATCGGCCCCTTCCGGTCCTCCAACTGAGCGGTTTCGGTTGGAATGAGGAAATTGCAATCCTTTACGCCGGCAAACTCGACTTGGCAGCCGTCACCAACCTGGGCCCCGGGAACGTCTACAAATCCGGCGAACGGCACCGTAACCTCCACCCACCTGACTTCGCGCTCGACAAATCCCCGCTCGCACCCCACGCCTTTGTAAATGATGTCTTTGATCAGCTTTCCGTTAAAAAGCACCTTGTCGGCGCAGACCAGACAATCACCGATTTCAACTGCAAGGTCCTCCTGGATCACCTTGTAAAGCGGCGGGTCGAAAACCACGTCTTCCTTGATTACGAGTACTTGCGTCGTTGCTTCGCCCACCACCACCTCGGTCTTAATGAGCGCCATCCTGCCTTCCCCCCTTGGCCCTTTGATAGAAATCAGTACCCGACCAGCGAAACCGAATCAACGTCCGCCGTGCCGCAACCCTCCTTGCGGAACGATACTCTGGCCCATACCGTCCGCGGTAATACACAGCCCGTCAGGTGACTCGAATAACTGTACCCGGGCACGGTTCGCTCCGGAAACATTACCTCGGCCCCCTTGCCCAGCAAATTACCCTTCACGTCCAACCATAAAACCTCCGCCCGCACCGTCCCGTTATTCTCGGGAATCCGCAGGTTAAAACGGAAGTCGAGGCAGCAGCCGGGAACCACCGGAATATCCTGGTAGAGCACCGCGTCCTCCTCAGGGTCGGTACCCAGCCGCACCGCATACCGGCCGGTACCGGCATCCTCCAGGCGACTAAAATTTACACCCTGCCAGAAGACGGGCGCCTCTTCCTCCCAGGCCTCAAAATCGCCGTTACGCACGCACTCTCCTCTTAAAACCGGTCTGCCTATTTGAAAGAACTGCACTACTTTTGCCGCCGTCCCCGGGTCGCCCTTGGGTCCTGGCGGTCCTGCCGGTCCCGGGTCTCCCTTCGGCCCCTGCGGTCCCGGCGGCCCCTGCTGGCGGGCGCAGGCGATCATTTCGAGCAGCAGCAAGAAGGTAAGGAATTCCCGAAGCTCTTTCTTGTCACCGTCATTCTTGCCGGTTCCCGCGCGACTCTTTTCCGGTGCCGTGCCCGGATCCGGACCTTTTTTCTCTTCTTGCGCCGGCAGCGGTTCCGGTAACGGGGATGGCTCCCGGACGGGAGAAAAGTCAAACCGACTTGTGGCTGTGCTGTCCTCATCGTGCTTTGGCCGGTCAACTCTTTCTGGAGCAATAACCTCTCTCCGGCGCTGCCGGGTACTGAACTCCCACCCCAGTGGCCCCCGCAAGCAGCACAATACCAAAGTTCAACCTCCCCCCTTTTTTTCACTACCAGTTTATTAAAAAGGCCGGAAACGGTTACAAAAACCAAAAAGCCCCAGGCTGTGAGCCTGGAGCCCTCTGAAAACAACCGCTGGCCTGAGAGCTAACCCGGGACCACTTATCTCAAAAGGCTAAGTGCAGCGGCGATTCGGTCCATCCCGGCGGCAATTTTCTCCAGCGAAGCGGCGTAGGAAAAACGGATGAAGCGGTCGTCCCCGAAGGCTGCTCCCGGCACCACCGCTACCTTCGCTTCGTCGAGCAAAAAAGCGGCAAGGTCGGTGGCGTTCCGGATCGTCCTGTTCCCGTAACGCCGCCCGAAGTAACCCGAAAACTCCGGGAAAACGTAGAAAGCGCCTGCCGGTTTCCGGCAGCTGATCCTGGGGATACCTGCCAGGCGTTCCAGGATGTAAGTCCGGCGCGTGGCAAAGGCGGCCACCATTTCCGCAACCGGTTCCTGCGGGCCGCGCAACGCCGCCAAGGCCGCCGCCTGGGCAATAGAGGTGGGATTCGAAGTGCTGTGGCTTTGAAGATCGGCCATCGCCCTAGCCACCGGGACCGGCGCCGCCGCGTAGCCGATCCGCCAGCCGGTCATCGCGTAAGCCTTGGAAACGCCGTTGACCACCACCGTTTGCGCCTTAATTTCCGCGCCGAGCGCCGCGATGCTGACGTGCGTATTGCCGTCGTAAACCAACTTCTCGTAGATCTCGTCGGACAAAACCCAAATTCCTGCCTCGACTGCCACCGCGGCCAGTGCTATCAGTTCCTCCCGGGTGTACACGCTGCCCGTAGGGTTGGACGGCGTGTTCAGAATGAGAAGCCGGGTCCGGGAGTTGAGCGCGGCGGAAAGCTCCTCCGGCCGCAGCTTGAAGTCGTTTACCACCTTTGTTTCCACCACCACGGGCCTCCCACCCGCCAGTTTAACCTGCTCAACGTAGCTCACCCAGTACGGCGCCGGAACGATAACTTCGTCCCCTTCTTCTACCAATACCTGTAAAGCGTTGTACAGGGAATGCTTGGCGCCACAGGAGACAACCACTTCTTCAGGACTGTACTCCAAGTCGTTTTCCCGCCGGAGTTTCTC
>JASEJH010000262.1 GCA_030016455.1 Thermoanaerobacteraceae bacterium | reverse complement strand
GGGAGACGACGGAGCATGCCGGCGGTGATGGGGCGAAAACGGGGGCGGGAATCTTTGCGGAAGGCCCGGGGACCCGGGAGCCCGATCCCGGCCTCTACAGGGAGGTCAGCCCTTCTCGAATGGCGTACTTGACCAGGTCTGCGACGGATTGAACGTTTAGCTTGTTCATGATCTGCTGGCGGTGGGTCTCCACGGTCTTGGTGCTGAGGTGGAGAAGGGAAGCGATTTTCTTTGTGGTTTTGCCTTCAGCCAGGAGCTGGAGCACCTCGCGTTCTCTTGCCGTCAGTACCGAAAAAGCCACGGGGGTGTCCGTTAGGGACTGAGTGGCGAGTTCTTTAACCATCACCCCGGCTATTTTCGGGCTGAGATAAGTGTCACCTGCAACCACTGACCGGATGGCGGAGGCCAGTTCTTCAAAGGCACAATCCTTAAACAGGTAACCTGAGGCCCCGGCCTTAAAAACCTCCATTACAAGTCTTCTGCCGGAATGCATTGACAGCGCGATCACCTTCACACCGGAAACCTCGGCTACAATCTGGCGGGTCGCTTCAATCCCGTTCAGGTCAGGCATACTGATATCCATGATCACCACGTCGGGCAACATTTCCCGGGCCAGCCGCACCGCCGTTCGCCCGTCTGCCGCCTCGGCCACCACCTCCAGCCCGGGCACCTTTGCCAACAGGGCGGCAAGGCCGTCCCGCACGATCTTGTGGTCGTCGGCCAAAATAATCCGCGTACTCATTTAATCCCTCCGTTCTTACCCCTGGTCCGGAAGCAGACCAAGCGAATTTTTCCCCCACTCTGGCCATCATGTAGTCAAAAGCCCGAAAGCAGGCCTCCTAATAAGCACCCCCCTCCATAGTAAACAAGATTCCTGGTCCTCCTTAGGCTGAAACGTCTCGAACAATACCGTTTTCCTTAACAGGTGAGGTGCACCGCCGCCACCAGGCGGTGTTTCGCACGGAGGCGGTTGTACTGGTCGCAGGCCTCCCCCGTAGGCGCCACAATCAACCTTACACCCCGGGAAGACAAGAATTTTTCTACCTCGGGCGAAACACGCACCGCCCCATAGGCCCCGGTACCGATAATCACGATCTCCGGCCCGGTGTCCACTGCCGCGGTTAGGTCCTCAATTTCGACCGCGTGACCCTTTTTCCGCCACCACGAGGTGACGCGCTCCGGGAAAATCATAACGTCGCTGGTATTCTTCCCGTCAATCACGATTTCGCCGAAGCGGTACCCCTCAATTCTCACGCCTTTCACCCCGCTTCTTCCGGTATCACAGAAGGCCTGCGCCCCCACGCGCCCCCTTCCTCCGGCACCGGAGAAGGTAAAGCCCTGCTACCAGAAAATGCCGCAGCGCAACCGATGCCGCCAGGTTGAAAGAGGTTTGAAACACCGGCACGAAGAAATCAGGGGTAACGCTGCATTTCGGAAGTGTCTTGAGCTGCGGCGAGATCCGGCCCGCTAAAAAACCCTTCACGCTCCAGAACAAACCGGCAATGAAACCGGTGGTAGCCGGGTCGCCGGTACCCACCGTTGTATGCCATTCGCAGCCTGTTATGCGCCAGCGCCGCCACAGATAGGACAGCACCCGCCGGTAACGGGTGTAGAGCCGCAAAGCGCGTGTGACCGCGCGGTATATCGCTGTCCAACGGGTGAAATAACCTTCCGGCGGCTTCCCTTCCGTAGCCACGTCAAACCGCAACCCCGGTGCATCTTGAACCGCCACTTGCAAAACGGGTATGCACATCCGGTAGCGGACCGGTCCCCAAAGGGCAACCTCAACCAACAGACGGTCGTCGTTCCCCCGGCGCCTGTAGTCGAGCCGCAGGGACAGCCGGCCGAAAGCAAGCAGAAGTCCTGCTACCGCCACTGTTGTGAAGGTAATCAAGAACCACACCGGGTAATGCACCAACCCCGCCGGACAGATCACAAAACACCCAGCCTCTTACATCCCACATCTCACGTCTCTGGGAGACCGCTGCAAAACTTCGCCTGCCCGGCACTCAACTCTGTGGTATAATCTGCACTCAAGCAAACGGGCATTAGAGTATCTCGTATCCTTTTACGTTGAGTTGAGTGCTGGGTCGTTTTTCGCGGCCTCCATGCCATTCCCAAATTTCACCACCAAAAGAGGGAAAACTCATTTCTGGGCGGTTAAGTTGTTTTGCAACACTCTCCTATCGCGCTTTGCCGGGAACGGCCTCTTACTTAAAATTCTGGATTCTGGATTCTGGATTCTGACTTCTGGATTCTGGCTTCTGACCCCTTTAAACCATCCTTAAAGGTTCAGCGCCGCCCGGACCTTGCCCAGCGTCTCCGACGCCACCTGCCGGGCTTTGTCCCGGCCCGCGTCCAGCACCTCCCTGACGTAGCCCTTCCGGGCCAGAAGCGCCGCCCGCCGTTCACGAACAGGCGCGATGACCCCCTCCAGGATCTCCGCCAGGCGTTTTTTACAGGCCACACACCCGATTCTTCCCGCCCGGCAGGCAGCCTCCACCTCCGCCAACTCCTCCGGGCTGTATATCCGGTAGTACTTGAAGACGGTGCAGACCTCCGGGTGGCCCGGGTCGTCCTTGCGAATCCGCGCCGGATCTGTTACCATCCGGTTGGTCAGCCGCC
>JASEJH010000261.1 GCA_030016455.1 Thermoanaerobacteraceae bacterium | reverse complement strand
GAAAAAAGAAAATTTAAAGTTTTGCCCGGGAGGTCTTTACACAAGTTTTAAGCCAGTAACCTGCAGCCATGCCTCTAAAAAATAAAAAACGAAATTCTGCACTCAAAAGCCGGAATTTCTAAGCGATAAATCGCCATTGCATCCAACTCTTGGATTTTTTATAATTTGGTGCTATATTGCACCCGCAAAAGTAACCATCATCCAGGAAACGGTTCGCAGTGCCTGGGGGAGGCCGAATATCGGTACATTGGCCGCCCCGAGAATCACGCCGACAAGCAGAAGTCGCCGCCAATTCTTTTTGACGTCGTACCCGTTGAGGGTTAGGACCAGAGCCAAGCCGACCACCGTATCCAGGGTGAAATGATAAAAGAACAAACCGGCATACAGCAGAAGAGAATCCAAACCGGCCACGGCTAATCACCCATGGAATAGGGCTCTCTTTATCTTTGCCCAAAAGCCGAACTGCTGAGGAAGCTTTAAATCCTCACCGGCCGGCCTTAACCAGACGGCGTCAGACCATATTCGGAGAATCCTGCGCAAATAGCGCGGTTTCAACAGAAGGTAAAATTCTTCAGCGCCATACTGGATCCTTCCACTACAAACAAACACCGATCTGCATGTTTATTCCGAAAAAACGAGTTTTCATTCCACAAAAGCGGGAAGTTGTTCCGGAACCCTTATTTGGAAATAGCCATTTAAGTAAAATCCTTATAAATCATCTGTCTCGTCATGATGGACGAGAAGGGTTCGGAGAACCTTCAAGATAAATAAACGGCAGGGAGAAAACGGCATATGGACACCATTAGTCTTGATCAATCCATTCAAGCCTTACAGAAGCACAAGCACGAGTGGGCAACGCTGCCGGTTCGCCGGAAGATGGACCTGCTCCTGCAAATGCGGAAAAGGCTTGACGAGCTCAGTAATGCCTGGGTAGAAGCCTCAGTCCGGGGCAAGCAAATCGACCCCGAATCACCATGGGTGGGTGAAGAATGGGGTTCCGGACCATGGACGTTAGCTGAATCAATCAACGGTTATCTGGAAACCTTGCGCACCCTGTCAAAAGGCCATCTACCCAAACCGAAGAAGGTCACCGTACGCGCCAACGGGCAGGTTGTAGCGCAGGTCTTTCCCAGCAACATATTTGACAGGCTGATACTAAATGGGATCACCGCCGAAGTATGGATGCAGCCCGGGGTCACCAAAACGAATCTAAGTGAGCACATGGCGGCTTTCTATAAACGAAAGAATCCCGAAGGCAAAGTCGCCTTAGTGCTGGGAGCGGGTAACGTCAGCAGTATCCCACCGCTTGACGTTCTACACAGACTTTATGTCTTAGGACACGTCGTCATCCTTAAGATGAGTCCTGTTAACGACTACCTTGGCCCTATTTTGGAGGATATCTTTGCGCCCTACGTCCAGGGCGGCTATTTGCGCTTTGCATACGGCGGAGCCGAGGTCGGGAATTTCCTCGCCCGCCATAACGGCGTTGAGGAAATCCACTTGACCGGTAGCGCCCGCACGCACGACTTGATCTTGTACGGCTCCGGTACAGAAGGCGCCGAGCGCAAGCGGCAAAACGAACCGGTATTGAACAAGCCCATTACCAGTGAACTGGGCGGTGTGTCTCCGACGATCATCGTGCCCGGTAAATGGAGTAAGGCGGATATTTGCTACCAGGCGGAGCACGTGGTCACAATGAAGCTGAACAACGGGGGCTTTAACTGCGTGGCCTCGCAAGTGCTGATCCTGCCGGAAACGTGGGACCAACGCCGTGAATTTATGGATGCTGTCCGTCAACTGATGCGTGAATTGCCGCCGCGGGTAGCATATTACCCCGGCGCCGCGGAGCGCCAAAAGGCAGCCGTGGCCGCTTACCCCAACGCCGAATTGCTGGGCGGTGGCGAGGTGCCGCGCACGCTCATCACCGACGTCGATCCCAACGGGGAAGAGGAATACTGTTTTAAGACCGAATTCTTTGGGCCGGTATATGCTCAAACGAGTTTGCCGGGAAAGGACACCGCCGAATACCTCCGCAATGCCGTCCGGTTTTGTAATGAGAAGTTGCAGGGGACGCTGGGAGCCGCTATTATCGTCCACCCCGGAAGCATGAAAGAACTCGGGCCCGTGCTGGACGAAGCGGTTGCCGATTTGCGCTACGGGGTGGTAGGCGTCAATATCTTGATTAACATGGCCTTTTCTATACCCCAAGCGACCTGGGGAGCCTATCCGGGCCATACCTATAGCGACATCCAGAGTGGAATTGGCGTTGTGCACAACTCTCTCTTGTTCGACAAACCTGAAAAAACGGTTATTCACGGTCCTTTCTACCCGTTCCCGCGGAGTTGGTTGCACGGCTGCTTCAGCCTTTTGCCCAAACCGCCATGGTTTGTCACTAACAGAACGGCTCACGTTACACTACGGCGTGCCACAGAGTGCATCATTAATCGCGACTATAGATGTTTGCCATCCATTTTTGTATCTGCACTCAAGGGATGAATGCTTCGTAAAAAAAGAACACCTGCGGTGGGGCGAGTGGCATAAAATTTCCTGCGAAGCGGCTCGTCTGGAACAAGCCCACGAAACTCCTCGCCAAGGAATTCGACATCTCCGATGTTACGATAAACAAAAGGAGCAAGGCAAGGGGCAAGGC
>JASEJH010000260.1 GCA_030016455.1 Thermoanaerobacteraceae bacterium | reverse complement strand
CCACGTAAACCACAACCAAACCGAATTCCTTGGACAGACTTAACGCATCCAGGCCGAAGGTCGCCATTGCCCACGGCTGTGCCGCCCCGTCGATCAACACCGTCTCCGCAGTTGCCTTGATTTTCGCATACGCCTCCCGCACGAGTTGCCGGCAGCGCTGGGGGTCCTTATAACTGGAAATATAATACCCGCCCAGGGCCAGGGGAGCGATTTCCTGTACTTCCGCCCCCAGTTTCAGCACCTCGCGCATTAAGGTGGCATCCCTGTCCTCCGCCCTGATGGCTCCCGGGGGAGTGCCCACCGGTTTGAAATACCCCACCCGTATTTCCTGCTCCTGCAGGTGAAGCGCAATTCCCAGAGCGATGGCCGTTTTTCCGCTGCCCGCAGTGCCCGCAATGTAGAGATCCCCCACTTTGATCACCTCATTCAATTGTAATCTTAACGTCTAAAGCCGCCGCCCCTTCCTGGTAAAGGAAGATCGGGTTAATGTCCAGCTCCACGATCTCCGGAAAATCGGTCACCAGCCTCCCGACCCGCCCGATAATGTTTGCAAGCGCGGGAAGGTCAAGGGGTTTCTCGCCCCGGTACCCACGAATGAGGGTGAAAGCCTTTGTTTCGCGGATCATCTCCCGAATCCCCCGCTCGCCCATCCCCCAAGTCAGCCGGAAGGCCACGTCCTTTAAAAGGTTCACGTAAATGCCGCCCAAACCGAAGGCGATCAGAGGCCCGAACTGAACGTCCCGGGTCATCCCCACGATCAATTCGGTGCCCTTCGGGTACATCCGCTGAACCTCGATCCCGTAAACCACTGCCCGCGGCAGGTGCTGGTTGACCTGTTCCATGATGCCCCAGAACGCCTCCCGGATCTCCTCCGGCGTTTTCAGCCCGATTTGGACACCGCCGATGTCGGTCTTATGAACTATTTCCGGTGAAGCCACCTTCAAGACCACCGGGTAACCGAGTTCCGCCGCAAACGTGACCGCCTCCGCAGCCCGCCGCGCCAGGAGGATCGGTGCGGCCGGAATCCCGTACGCCGTCGCAACTTGCGCGGCTTCACTTCCCAGGAGCGTGCGCCGGCGGTCTTCCCGCACCCGCGTGAGGATGCGGCGTACGACGCCGGGGTCGACGTCGTGGTACACCGGCAGATCCTCTTTCGGGGGTCGCTCTTTGATCGAGCCGTAGGCGACCAGCCCGCTCAGGGCCTCCACGGCCACTTCCGGAAAAGAAAAACAGGGAATGCCCTTTTCAGCAAGCAGCTCAACCCCCGCCGCCAGACTCTCGCCGCCCATGTAGACCGCCAGGACCGGTTTCTCCGGGTGCTTTTCCTTTACTTCGGCAATCGCCGCTGCCGTCTCCACCGGCTCCGCAACCGCCGTGTGACATAGCAGCACCACGGCGCTGTCGACGCCTTCGTCCGCAAGCACCCTGTCCAGGGCGAACCGGAACCGCTCCACCCGGGCATCACCCATTACATCCACCGGGTTAAAGACGCTGGCCTCCAGAGGGAGTTCCCGACGGAGGGCTTCGATCGTCTCCCGGGTGAAACGGGCCACTTCGAGCCCCCTGGCTTCGACGTTGTCTGTAGCCACGATGCCCGGCCCCCCGGAATTCGTTACAATTGCCACCCGCGAACCGCGCGGCACCGGCTGCCGGGCGAAAACCATCGCCAGGTCGAAGAGCTCGCTCATCTTTTTCACCCGGATGATCCCGGTCTGCTTGAATGCCGCGTCATAGGCTACGTCCGAACCGGCCAGCGCCCCGGTATGCGACGACGCCGCCTGGGCGCCGGCGCGGCTCGTACCCGACTTCAAGACTATTACCGGCTTGTGCCTGGTAGCCTCTTCGGCCGCCGCCAAAAAGTGGCCGCCGTCTTTGACATCCTCAATGTAACACAAAATCACCTTCGTATTCGGGTCCGCCACCGCGGCGGTAAAAAAGTCGGCCTCGTCGAGACCGGCTTTGTTCCCCATGCTGATACAGCGGGAAAAACCGAGGCCGACGGTCAGGCTCCAGTCCAGAATCGCCACCAGCATCGCCCCGCTTTGCGAAACGAAAGCGATTTCCCCCTTCAGGGGGAAACCGGCGGCAAAAGAGGCGTTCAGCGGGGTGTGGGTATCCATCAGGCCGACGCAGTTTGGTCCTACAAGCCGCATGCCGTAACTGCGGCACAGCTCCGCGAGTTCCTTTTCCCGGACCAGCCCCTCGGGGCCCGTTTCCTTGAAGCCCGCCGAAATCACGATCAGGTTCTTTACCCCCGCACCACCGCAATCCCGCGCCACATCCAGAACCCGCTCGGCGGGAACCACAACCACCGCAAGTTCAACCGGTTTTCCGATTTCGGAAACCGACGGGAAAGTTTTCAAACCTTCAATCTCCGTCTCCCGCGGGTTTACCGGATAAACTGCGCCACCGTACCCGCTCCGGAGGACGTTCCGCAGGATGACGTTGCCGAGTTTTTCCCGATTCTTTGAAGCGCCGATTACGGCCACGCTCTGCGGACGAAAGAGGGAATCAAGCGGCTGCAAAAGACTCACCTCATCCCCGAATAGCTTCGCGTTTATTATTTCCACCCGCCAGGTTTATCTTCGGCAGAATCAGCCAGATTCCTCCATTGGTTTTCACCGGCGCACATAATCGAGTAGGAGGGGGCGGTTAACCCCCGTCCTCTCACACCACCGTACGTACCC
>JASEJH010000025.1:9103-10999 GCA_030016455.1 Thermoanaerobacteraceae bacterium | reverse complement strand
GGCTTATTTGCGGGGGGTTTTCCTCGGGGGCGGCTGGGTCAGCGGTAACGCGCTGACCTACCACCTGGAGTTTGTTGCTCCTTCGGACGCCTTTGCGCAGGACCTGGCAAGACTCCTGGCGCGGCTGGGTTTAAAGGGAAGGGTGACCACCCGGAAGAACAGCTTTGTGGTCTACCTGAAGAAAAGCGGGGCAATCGGCGACTGCCTCCGCTTGATGGGCGCGGCCGGAGCGCTGCTGGAACTGGAGAACACCCGTGTTTTCCGGGAAGTGAAAAACCGGATTAACCGCCTGGTGAACTGTGAAACGGCCAACCTGAACCGGACGGTGGAGGCCGCGCTCCAGCGGAAAGACGAAATCGGGCTGATCATGTCCAGGATGGGCCTGGAGAAGCTGCCTGAGGAGCTTCGAGAGTTGGCGCGGCTGCGACTGGCTTATCCCGAGGCCACCCTCAAGGAGTTGGGGGAACTGGTGCACCCGCCGGTTTCCAAGTCGTGTGTCAACCACCGTTTGCGGCGGCTTTCCGCCATCGCCCGGCAGTTGCAGCGGGGGAAGAGAACCAGGCGCCGGGAGGCAACATGACAAAAACCGGTCAGGATCTCGTTTTGAAGACAACCCAGAAGTTCGTTCTCGCCGGCGAACTCCGGCAGGCGGTAGCCATTCTTCAATTTTCTGCGCAAGAACTGGCAAATTACGTGGAGCAGCAACTCATGGAAAATCCGTTGCTGGAGCTAAAGGAAGAAGAAGGTGAAGCCGAATGGAAGGAAAGGAGAGAGGCGGAAGACAGGGAAGATTACGGTACCGACTGGGTGGAATACTTCTGTGATTCGAGCGATCTTGGTTTCGGCCAGGGCGCCAGGTTCGACACCGAAGCAACTGCGCCCGAGCCTCCCGCTGCTGGCCCCACCCTCTACGAGTACCTGCTTGGCCAGTTCGGGCTCCTGCACCTTCCTGCCCGGGAGCGCTTGATCGGCGAGTATATCATCGGCAACATCGGCGCCGACGGTTACCTGAAAGCGTCGGTGGACCAAATGGCCTCCTCCCTGGGTGTCCCGCCAGACACGGTAGAAAAGATGCTTCGGGTGGTCCAGACCCTTGATCCTCCAGGAGTCGGCGCGCGCAACTTGAAAGAGTGCCTTTATTTGCAGGCCGAGCGCGCGGGTTTGGACGAACTGGTGAAGGCCGTCATCCGGGATCACCTGGAGGCGCTGGCGGAAGGAAAAACCGCGGCGATCGCGCGTCTGCTCGGTGTTTCTGCAGGAGACGTCGCCGGGGCGGCGGAGATCATCCGGTCCCTCAACCCGAAGCCGGGTAGTGGTTTTACCGCCGAGCCCGTTCAGTATATCGTCCCCGACGTGATTATCGAGAAAGCCGGGGGAGAGTATGTGGTTTCGGTTAACGAAAACGCCTGTCCGCGTTTGCGGATCAACCAGACCTACCGTGAGCTTCTCCGTAAAGGCGACTTGAACGCAGAAACGAAGCGTTTCGTTAGGGACAAATTGAAGCAGGCGGTGTGGCTCGTCAAGGGCATTGAAAAACGGCAAACCACTCTTTACCGCATTACTGCGGCACTGGTGAAAATGCAGCGCGGGTTTTTGGAGGAGGGGGTTTCGGCCCTGCAGCCGCTGACGCTGAAAGAAGTGGCGCAGGCGCTGGGGTTGCATGAATCTACGGTTTCGCGGGCGGTAGCGCACAAGTACGTGCAGTGTCCGCGTGGAATATTCAAGCTGAAGTTTTTCTTCGACAGCGGGGTGCACGAGAGCAGCGGCAGGACGGTGGCTGCCCAGTCGGTTAAGCGGTTGATCAGGGATATTGTGGCGGCCGAGAACCCAGGAAAACCGCTCAGTGACCAGGAGATTGTCCGGGCGCTTAACCTCCGCGGCGTCGAGCTTTCCCGA
>JASEJH010000025.1:0-9093 GCA_030016455.1 Thermoanaerobacteraceae bacterium | reverse complement strand
CGACGGACGGTTGCGAAGTACCGGGCCGAACTGGGTATTCCCGGAGCGGCCAAGCGGCGGAGCCCGCGGCAATAGCGGCGGGTTCCGAAATTTAACTTTTTGGAAGGGGAGGAGTGTGCGAGATGGGTGTGAAAGTCGGTATTAACGGCTTCGGGCGGATCGGCAGGTTCTTTTTGCGGGCGGCTTTCAGTCGAGCCGGCATTGAGGTAGTGGCGGTGAACCACAAGTCCCGGCGCCTGTCGGGGACCGCCGAAGAGTTTGCCCGCCACTTGGCTTACAGCCTGCAGTACGATTCCGTACACGGTTTGCTCCAGGCTGAAGTCACCAGCACGGAAAGGTCTCTCAAAATCAACGGGCGCGAAGTGCTCATTTTCTCCGAAGCGGATCCGGCGGCGATACCCTGGAAAGACGTGGGTGCAGACATCGTGGTCGAGTCCACCGGCCGGTTCCGCGACGGGCAGGAGGCGGCCAAGCATCTTGCCGGCGGGGCGAAAAAGGTTATCATCACCGCGCCGGCGAAGAACGAGGACATTACGATTGTGATGGGCGTCAACCACGATCTGTACGACCCCGACCGGCACCGGGTTATCTCTAACGCCTCCTGTACGACCAACTGTCTCGCGCCGGTGGCCAAGACGCTGCACGAACGGTTCGGGATCGTGAAGGGCCTGATGAACACGGTCCATGCCTACACTAACGACCAGCAGATCCTGGACATGCCTTATAAGGACTTCCGGCGCGGCCGGGCAGCAAACCTTTCCATCATTCCGACTACCACCGGGGCCGCCAAGGCCATCGGGCGCGTTATACCCGAACTCGACGGAAAGTTGAACGGGCTGGCTTTCCGGGTGCCTGTGCCGAATGTATCTGTGGTGGACCTGGTGGTCGAGCTCGCGCGGCCGGTTACCGTCGCCGAGGTGAACGGAGCCCTCAGGGAGGCGGCGGAGGCTAACCTGAAGGGGATCATGCAATACACCGAACTGCCTCTGGTTTCCGCGGATTACAACGGAAACCCCCATTCGGCCATTGTGGACGGGTTGTCCACCATGGTTATCCAGGACAGCCTGGTGCGGGTGGTGGCCTGGTACGACAACGAGTGGGCGTACGTGACACGGGTTGCGGACCTGGCTGAATATATTGCCGGAAAAGGGCTACAGTAAATCTTAGCGGTGGACGCAAGCCGTGGCCAGGCATTTAGTTCCGGAAAAAAGGGGGGTTTAGATGCCGAAAAAAACCGTACGGGACGTCGAGGTGAACGGTAAGCGGGTGCTGGTGCGCGTTGATTTCAATGTGCCTTTGAAAGAGGGGAAAGTGGCGGATGACAGCCGCCTGAAGGCGGCGCTTCCCACCATCCGGTACCTTTGTGACCGCAGGGCCCGGGTGATCTTGATTTCCCACCTGGGGCGCCCCAAGGGGGCGCCCGACGACCGGCTGCGGCTGAACCCCGTGGCGGTGCGCCTGGGAGAGCTGCTCGGGCGACCGGTCCGCAAGGTGGACGACTGTGCCGGCCCCGCGGCGGAGGAGGCGGTGGCGGCGCTTGCGCCGGGCGAGGTGCTCCTGTTAGAGAACATTCGCTTTCACCCGGGAGAGAGCAAGAACGACCCGGAGTTGGCGCGGCAGCTCGCGGCGCTTTGTGACCTTTACGTTAACGATGCGTTTGGCACGGCGCACCGGGCGCACGCTTCCACGGTCGGCGTCGCTTCCCTACGCCCGGCGGTAGCCGGTTTTTTGTTAGAGCGGGAACTGGACGTGCTCGGCCGGCTCCTGGCCCAACCGGAGCAGCCTTTTGTGGTGGTGGTCGGCGGGGCAAAAATCTCAGATAAAATCGGCGTCCTGGAAAATCTGATGGGGCGGGTCAGCGCCCTTCTGATCGGCGGCGGGATGGCGAACACCTTCCTGGCGGCTCAGGGATACGGCCTGGGGCGCTCGCTGGTGGAGACGGAGAAGCTCGAAGTTGCCCGCCAGCTTCTGTCCGAGGCCACAACGCGAAACTTGCGCTTGGTCCTGCCGGTTGACCTGGTGGCGGCGGAAAGCCAGGAGCCGGGGGCGCCGTACCGGACGGTGCCGGTTGGCGCCGTACCGGAAGACTGGATGGCGCTCGACATCGGGCCGGAAACGGTCCGCCTCTTTGCGGATGCGCTTGCCGGTGCGAAGACGGTCTTCTGGAACGGCCCGCTAGGTTTTTTTGAACAGCCGCCCTTTGATGCCGGCACCCTGGCGGTGGCGCGGGCGCTGCCGCCCGCCCCGGCCACCACGGTTGTCGGCGGGGGTGACACCGTGCGGGCGGTGATGCGTGCTGGAGTAGCGGACAGGATAACCCACATCTCTACCGGCGGCGGAGCAGCGCTGAACTTTTTAGAGGGGAAGGAGCTTCCCGGTGTAGCTGTACTGTTAGAGAGGTAGGGGGGAGAGTTTTGGCGCGCGTACAGATCATCGCGGCGAACTGGAAGATGAACAAGACCATTCCCGAAGCGGTGGCGTTCGCCCGGGAAATCGTTCAAGGGGTTGATTTTACCGGGGTGGAAGTGGTTTTGTGCCCGGCTTTTCCGGCGCTCGGGCCGGTGGCCGAAGCGGTATCCGGAAGCCCGGTCCGGGTAGCGGCGCAAGACGTCTTCTGGGAAGATCAGGGGGCCTATACAGGGGAGGTTTCGCCGGTCATGCTCCGGGACGCCGGCTGCCGCTACGTAATTATCGGGCACTCTGAACGGCGCCAGTACTTCGGCGAGACCGACGAGACGGTAAACCGCAAGGTGAAGGCAGTTCTGCGGCACGGCCTCATCCCCATCGTCTGCGTGGGGGAGCGGCTCGCGGAGCGCGAGGCGGGCGAGACCTTTGCGGTGGTAGAGCGGCAGGTAACCGCTGCCTTCGCCGGCGTGGAGGAAGCGGTGGCGGCGGGAACGGTCATCGCCTACGAGCCGGTATGGGCCATCGGCACGGGAAAGAACGCGGCGCCGGAGGATGCACAGGCGGTGAACCGCTTCATTCGGGAGCTGGTCGGCCGGCTCTATTCCCCGGCGACGGCCGCGCAAATCCGCATCCAGTACGGCGGGAGCGTGACGCCGGAAAACGCAGCGTCCTTGCTGGGGCAGCCGGATATTGACGGTGCCCTGGTGGGCGGCGCCAGCCTCAAGGTGTCCTTGTTCGCCGCTATTATCAACGCAGCCAGCAAGGCATTGTTATAATAAAAAGAGCAACATTTACGAAACGCGGGGAGGAGCGAGCAATGCAAGGAAGGCGAAGCCGGACAGGCCGGAGCCCAGCACTCAGGTTGCTATGAAAGCGTAGTTTCGCGGGGCGGACAGATATGTGTTTCCTTAATAGTAGTATCTTATCAAGACGCAACTGAGTGCTGGGTGAGGACCTGGACGGCGAGCCTGACGCAGCAGGGCGAAGCTCATCGCCGCGCCCAGCGAAAGAAGTATGTTTTTTGGAGGAGGGAAAGGGTTGACTATCATCGCTGATCTTTACGCCAGAGAGATCCTTGATTCGCGGGGCAACCCCACGGTGGAGGTGGAGGTGGTCCTTGAGGACGGTACCGTGGGACGCGCGGCGGTGCCTTCGGGCGCCTCGACGGGAACCTATGAAGCGGTTGAACTGCGGGACGGCGACGCCGGGCGGTACGGAGGCAAGGGCGTCCTCCGGGCGGTGGAGCACGTCAACGACGAAATCGCGATGGAGGTCGTGGGATTGAACGCCGTTGACCAGGCGGAGATTGATGCCCTTTTAATCGAGCTTGACGGCACCGAAAACAAGTCGCGCCTGGGGGCGAACGCCATCCTGGGGGTTTCGCTCGCGGTAGCGCGGGCGGCGGCGGCGGCGCTTGGTCTGCCCCTCTACCGCTATCTTGGCGGGGTGGGGGCAAGCCTGCTCCCTGTGCCAATGATGAACGTGGTCAACGGCGGCCGGCACGCCGACAACAACCTGGACCTGCAGGAGTTCATGATCGTACCGGTCGGTGCTGGCTCTTTCGCGGAGGCACTCCGGATGGGTGCGGAAGTCTATCATTCGCTGCGCCGGATTCTCCACGAGCGGGGCCTTAGCACCGCGGTCGGGGATGAGGGCGGTTTCGCGCCCCGTCTCGACGCGAACGAGGAGGCGCTCAAGCTGCTCGTGGCCGCCATCGAAAGCGCCGGCTACCGGCCGGGTGAGGACGTGGCCCTGGCGCTGGATCCGGCGGCCAGCGAATTTTTCGAGGACGGGCGCTATGTTCTGAAGGGCGAGGGCCGGAGCCTGTCTCCCAACGAGATGGTGGACTACTACGCCGACCTGGCCGGCCGGTACCCCATCCTTTCCATCGAGGACGGCCTGGCGGAGGAAGACTGGGAGGGCTGGGAACTGCTCACGCGGCGGCTCGGCAACACGGTGCAGCTTGTAGGGGACGACCTCTTTGTGACCAACCCGGGGCGGCTGAGCCGCGGCATCACGCTCGGTGTCGCAAACTCGATCCTCATCAAACTGAACCAGATCGGCACCCTGACGGAAACCCTGGAAACCATCGCCCTGGCGCGGCAGGCGGGTTACGCGGTCGTCATCTCGCACCGCTCCGGCGAGACGGAGGACACCTTCATCGCCGACCTGGCCGTCGCCACCCGCGCCGGCCAGATTAAAACGGGCGCGCCGTCCCGCAGCGAGCGGGTGGCCAAGTATAACCAGCTCCTGCGGATCGAGGAGGAGTTGGGAGAGAGCGCCGTCTATCCAGGAAAAGGTGCTTTCAAGCGTTTTTGATTATCGGGTTTTGGAGAGTGTCTTCCGGATTTTTACTGAAGATTGGTTATCTGGGGGTGGCTACAATACCTCGGAAATGGTTCGTAAGAAATCTTTGTCTTCTGGTGTTACTTTTCGGGTTGCTCTTGCCTGCGGAAGCTGCACAGTATACCTACGATTCTTTGGGTCGTTTAAAATCGGTGATTTACGAGAATGGTCTTGTAATTGAATACAGCTATGATCCAGCCGGTAACGTGTTGAAAACAACTACAAAGAACACAGTTCCCCTCTATGTTTATAAGACGATTCCGGCTAATGGCGCTACCGGGGTACCGGTAAATCAGGTGATTACCATTATCTTCAGTAAAGAAGTTCAGCCAGGGCCTAATTTTTCCACTGGTATAACGCTTCGGTCAACAAATAACGTCTACCATAAACATCCTAATTTTGCAGTACCTTTTATCCAGAAGATCAGCGGCAACAAGCTATTGATTGACCCGGTAATGGATTTAGACTACGGTACTGATTATGTGCTACTGATTGGCGATGGTGTTGTTCAAGACCTCGAAGGCAACCCTTTACATGGCAGTCAGGATCGTACTTTCACTACCCGTTGTTCGGAGATCCTTCAGCCTCAGCCCAAGGTTATCCTTAATGGCAGGCAACTTTCTTTTGACGTGCCACTGACAATCTGCCGAGGGCGGATTTTGGTGCCTATACGAACCATTTGTGAGGCTTTAGGCGCGGAGGTCACCTGGAATGGCACTTTACAGCTTGTCAGGGTGACTAAGGGTTTTACTCAAATAGGGCTTAAAATCGGAGAGAAGGTTGCTGCGAAGAATGGAGTTTCTGTGGTACTCGATGCTCCTGCCGAGGTTGTAAATGGCAGGACGATGGTGCCTCTCCGGTTTATTTCTGAGACCATGGGAGCGACCGTGGGCTGGGACAGCAAAACACGAACGATAACAATAACGAATAGAGGAGCCTAAGCTACTGCAGTTCAAGGTCTATGGGGATTTCAGCGCGTAGGCCTGTGTTTGGCTTTCGTTGTGGTAAGGCCCGCTTGCTTTTAGGTGAACGCAGGCGTGCCAGTCGGCGGGCCAACGTAGCCCGGCTGATCCGGGACAGTTGCCGGCGTATTTCTGGTGTAAGGGTAAGTTCCCTATGGGTGGCTAACAGTTCTGCGGTAGACAGCAGCACCGGATGGAGGCGTTCGGCGCAGGGGAAGTCCAGTGCCTCCCAAACCAACTGGATTGCAGGGAGTGCTTCGAGGTATTTAATTGGACGATGCCGTTTTACAGGTGGTTTTGGGGTTGGTATCGGGCCGTTTAAAACTTGTACGGCATACTTCCGGTGGTAGCCCAATACGCTTACGACCTCGTCAATGATCCGTGATCTTTCTCTGCGCGAAGAAGTTTTGTGTTAGCGCTGGCACACAGTACCCAAGTATTCCCGGCGACTCTTTAGCGACATTCGCAAAACACATCCCCTCGGTAAGATTTCGTCGTGAGTGAGCCGGATCCCCTTGGGTAAGATTTTAAGTGAGTGATTGCGAGTGATTGCGCACCTTGCGTGAAGTGTGCTATAATATTTCCCGTCTGGAGGAAAGCCGATGCTCAAGACGATTTTCACCGTTATTTACGTTTTGATCTGCATCCTGCTGATTGCAGTGGTCATCCTGCAGCCCGGGCGGAGCGCCGGGCTTTCCGGGGCGATCGGCGGCGGTGCGGAGAGCCTTTTCGGGAAGAAAAAGGGGCTCGACGAGTGGCTGGCCAAGGTGACCATTTGGGTGGCGGTGGTCTTCGGGGCCGTTTCGCTGCTGCTGGTCGTTTGGAAGTAGCAAAAGGCTTGAAAGCAGGGATTTAGAAGTCAGAAGTCAGAAGGCTCTTCTCCTTTCTGAATTCTAAATTCTGGATTCTTAGCCGAATTAGCTCTCAGAAAAGTAAAAATAAGCCCGCCTGTCCTGTATCCGGCGGGCTTGTTGCTTTTATATTTCGGGTTCCCTTAAGAAGTAAAGGCCTTCTCCAGCGGCGGCGCCACCTGTTTCTTGCGGGACATGCAGCCCTGGAGCCAGAAGGACGGGCCTTCCGGCTTTACCCCAAAAGCTTTTTCCATCATCGCGGCGTCTCCTGCAAAGTAGAGCTCGGAGCCTTCCTTGATGATGTCGGTGGCGATGAACACGACCATTGCGTAGCCCTTCTCACCCTTGAGCTTGTTCAGGTAGTCAATGATCTCGTCTTTTCTTTCGTAAACCTCGTTAATGTCCACGACCTCGGTCTGCCCGATGCCGACCTTGTTCCCGCCGAAATCGAAGTCCTTGAAGTCCACGTGGATGACATCGGCGATCGGCTTGCCCTTGATGCTCGCCTTGGCTTTCTTGATGTCAATGCCGAAGTTCTGAATGTCGGTGATGCCGGCGATTTTCGCCAGTTCGGCGGCGATCTGCTTATCCTCTTCGGTGGTGGTCGGAGACTTGAAGATCACTGTGTCGGACAGAATGGCGGCCAGCAGCAAACCGGCGTAGGTGGGATTGTTCTTAATCTGGTCCATGTGGTGCTTGGCGATCACCGTGGCGGTGCTCCCTACCGGTTCGACGTGGACGTAAATCGGCGTGTTGCAGACGAAGTTCATCTTGTGGTGGTCCACCACTTCGATGATTTCCGCCTGGTCGGCGCCGTCAACCACCTGGGCGGGTTCGTTGTGGTCTACAAGCACCAGCTTTTTCCCGGCTGCGTTTGTCAGGAGCTCCGGGGCGGGAACCTTGAAATAATCCAGGACGTATGCTGTTTCTTCGTTGAGTTCCCCGGGCCGGGCGGCCTTATACCCCTTGATCCCGGCGTAAACGATGGCGGAACACACGGTGTCGGTATCAGGACTTTTGTGTCCGATGACGTAAACTTCGCTCACGTTGCCAACCTCCTTGTTCCTTGTACTAACTGTTTCTTCCTTACCAAAACTTTACCTACCTGCGGCTTCAGAACAGCCGATCGAATTAAAGGAGTAACCCGACTTAACAGGGATTTCTCTTTTGACACGCCACCTCCTTTTTAGGCTATTCTTACTGAGGAGTTAGATGCCGGCTGTCTTTCCTGTTCTTGCGCCTCTTTTCATCTTCAGGCGCAGTTAGTGAATATTTTCGCTTTGTGCCGGACTTCTCCTTCAAAGATTTCAAAAATTTTTTACAATGTGAATCACAGGCGTGGTTGCGCGGCCAGATTTAATTTCCTCTTGTATTTTAAAGCGACTGCTAATTATAATGGTCACGGTGAAGGAAGATGCGACGGATAAAAAGATTCCTGCGCACGCTTGACTACACCCTGCTCGCCGTCGCCGGGGTAATAATCATTTACGGCCTGATTGCCATTTCCAGCGCCACCCACGTTACCAATCCGAGCGGCGCGGACGCCTTTTATTTTGTAAAACGACAGGTAATCTGGGCCTTATTAGGTTTCGCCGCGGCCCTCTTTTTTATGGGCTGGCGTTACGAGGAGTTGCCGCGCTACGCTACCGTTCTGTACGCGGTGAACCTCCTGCTCCTGGCGGCGGTCCTGTTCATGGGACACACGGCCCTCGGGGCGCAGCGCTGGATCAAGCTCGGCCCTTTTCTGTTGCAGCCTTCGGAATTTGCAAAATTTGTCATTATCATCACCTTAGCCAACTTCCTCGCCCGGCGGGAGGAAAGGCTGGAGCGCCTGCGTGATCTGCTGCCCGTGTTCTTGTATGTCGGCCTCCCCCTCTTGCTTATCCTGAAGCAGCCGGACCTGGGCACTTCCCTGGTTTTCGTCGCCGTCACCTTCAGCATGCTCTACATGGCCGGGGTGCGGGTGACCACGCTTCTGGCACTGGGGGGCGCGGGATTCCTGGGGGTTTGCGGCTGGATCTGGGCGCACCTGCACTACGGCGTCTGGATTCCCCTCAAAGAGTACCAGATTGTCCGGTTGACCATTTTTCTCGACCCCTGGCAGGACTGGCAGGGGGCGGGCTACCATATGATCCAGTCCCAGATCGCGCTCGGCTCCGGCGGGTTGTGGGGCCGCGGGCTTTTTAACGGCACGCAAAACCAGTTAAACTTCCTGCCGGAGCAGCACACCGACTTCATCTTTTCGGTCGTCGGTGAAGAACTGGGATTCGTCGGGGCGGTAGTGCTGCTGGTCCTCTACTACCTGCTTCTCTTCCGGGCGATAAAGATCGCCACCGTGGCGAAGGACTCCTTTGGCCGCCTGCTGGCCACGGGGATCGTTGCCATGTTTGTTTTTCACATCCTGGTGAATATCGGCATGACCATGGGAATCATGCCGGTGACCGGCATCCCGCTGCCGCTTTTCAGCTACGGGGGAAGCGCGATGCTGACCAACCTGGCGGCGATCGGCCTGTTAGAAAACATCTACG
>JASEJH010000259.1:1000-2693 GCA_030016455.1 Thermoanaerobacteraceae bacterium | reverse complement strand
ATGAATGTAAGGAAAACAAGGAGGAAATCGCATGGATTTCGAGGTGGCGAAGGTGACCTCAAAGGGTCAGGTGACGATTCCGAAAGCCGTTCGGGATAAGCTCAGGCTAAAGGAGGGCGACAGGGTTATCTTCTTGGAGGCCGACGGGAAGATCGTCATTGAAAACGCGGCGCTGGTAGCTTTTAGGAAGCTTTCCGAGGAAGTAGCGCCGGAAATCAAAAAGATGGGGGTAACCGAAAAAGAAACAACCGAATGGCTTGAAGAAGTGCGTAAAGAAAAATGGGAGAAAAGGCAGAATTGCTGAGAGTATTTATAGATAGCAATATTCTTTTCTCAGCGATCGCCTTTCCTGGGTCTACGGCCCGGCGGGTTATTGAGGATATTCGGGACAGGTACTTTAGTTGTATGTAGCTACTCAATAGATGAGATAAAGATGGTTTTCGCCCGCAAATTACCCCATAAACTTGAACGCATAGGAATTTTTATTTTAAGAATGCGGGTTTGCGGACTTGGCTTAGAGGGAAGCTTTTTATAGCGGCCAGTCGGAGCGCAGCGAGAAGCGAGCAGAGCACGGAAGGCGGCGCCGGACGGAGCGGAGCGTACACGGAAGTACGTGAGCACCGTCCGGCGGCGCCTGACAAAGCTATGCGAAGCTTATCGCAAGCGACTAACTTGATGTGTGGGAGGAATTCCTTAAGACCGCTCCCTTCGAGTTGGTGCATACGCCGTCCAGCCTGAAAGAGCAGGAACTTCCTTATATCCGGGACGAAAAGGACATTCCGATTCTTGCTTCCGTTCTTTTGTCGCAGCCAGACTGTTTTGTTACCGGGGATAAGGATTTTCATACCGATGAAATCAAAAAGCGAATTAAGGTCCTAACGCCCGCAGAGTTTCTGCTTGAATTTGGCGATTGAGTCTGGGGTGGTGCCGGGCTTTCAAGGAGGAGAGAAAGGATAATGAAACTCCATTATTATCCAGAGACCGATTCTCTGTATATAGACCTTTCGGAGAGGACCAGCGTGGATTCCCGCGAGGTTGTGCCGGGAGTGGTGCTGGACTTTGACGCTGAAGGGCGCCTGGTTGGCATTGATATTGACCGGGCCAGCCGGGTGGTAAACCTGTCCCGGCTGGAAACCGAATCGCTGCCTGTAGCCGGGTCTTCAGAGATGCGTTTGTAAACTCACCCGGCTTCGGGCTGGACCTTTCCGATTTTACAGGTTTACTCACCCGCGCCAAACGGCAGTGTAACCCGCGGTTTGGCTTTTGTTTTTAGCGACGGAGATCGCTGTTGAGCGCCTGGTGAGGGAAGGCGGGCGCTACCTCCTGCGGGCGAACAACCCGTGGCGGGACTACCCCGACATCCCGGTCAGCCCCAAAGACGGGATCATCGAGGTGGTGCGCCGGATCGTGAAGAGGCCGAGAACCCCCGCCGAAACAGGGCAAATCAAGATAGTCCTACTTAAGGAGTCTTGTGGCGCCGGCAGACGTTATCCGGGATGCGTCCCTGACCAAATAGAAAAGGGTGTAGAGGAAACTCCCCGGTAGTTGTTGAATTCTTCCTCCGGGGAAAAGGTGGGATCGGCGATGCTCCCCAAAATCCTCATCGGCACCTCCGGCTACAGTTACGATGACTGGCGCGGCCTTTTCTACCCCCTGCGGCTGGCGAAGGGGAAGATGCTGGAGTATTACGCGC
>JASEJH010000259.1:0-990 GCA_030016455.1 Thermoanaerobacteraceae bacterium | reverse complement strand
ATTACGCGCAAGAGTTTTCCTTCACCGAGGTCAACTCCACCTTTTACCACATCCCGCCGGTGCGGGTGATGGAAACCTTGGTCAAAAAGACGCCGGAGGATTTTGTGTTCGCGGTGAAGGCGCACGGGTCGCTTACACACGAGCGGGACGCGGAGTTTACCGGCCACGCGGAGAAGTTCCGGGTGGTGCTGGAACCCTTGCGGGAGGCGGGGAAGCTCGGCGCGGTGCTCTTCCAGTTTCCGTTTTCCTTCCGGAAGACGCGGGAGAACGAGGAGTACCTGGCGCACCTGCGCGAGCTTTTCCCGGACGTGCCTGCCGCCGTGGAATTTCGCCACGCTACCTGGGTGGAGCAGTCCACCTTTGACTTCTTGCGGTCACTTGACTTCGGCTACGTCTGCGTGGACGGGCCGCCGCTGCGGGGCTTGGTGGGACCGGCGGCGGTACGCACGGCTGGCTTCGCCTACGTGCGTTTCCACGGGCGCAATGCGGCGAAGTGGTGGCGGCACGGCGAGGCCTGGGAGCGTTACGACTACCTTTACTCGGAAAAAGAGCTTGCGGAATGGCTGCCGCGGGTCAGATCCGTGGCCGAAGGAGCCGGGAGGACCTTCGTTGCCTTCAACAACCACCCGCGCGGCCAGGCGGTCGAGAACGCCCGGATGCTGCGGGAGATGATCAAGAGGCTCTACTTATGAGCCTGACCGGGTTCGTCGGAATGCCCGGCGTGGTTGTTTCTAAATTCAGGCGTTAAAGCTTAAGCGAATGGAGCTGCGTTCAGGTGTCCGAGTTGGTTGTAAAACCGATCCACTGCAAAACGGCTCTCAACCGAACCGGCATTGGGGGCTACCGCTTCTGCCTGAATCCCTATTTTGGCTGCGCGCACGGGTGCCTTTACTGCTATGCCGACACGGTGCTCCGCTTCGCAAGCCGTGCCGGGAAGTGGGGCGGCTTTGTCGCTCCGAAGGTGAACTTTCCTCAAGTTCTCGCCCGCGA
>JASEJH010000258.1 GCA_030016455.1 Thermoanaerobacteraceae bacterium | reverse complement strand
GAAACCGCGGGAATGATCATCACCCTCGTCCTCTTGGGACGGTACCTGGAGCGCCTGGCCCGCGGGAGGACCGCGGCGGCCGTGCGGGGGTTGCTGACGCTCCAGCCCCAAACCGCGCGCGTCCTCCGGGAGGGCCGGGAGGTCGAGGTGCCGGTGGCCGCATTGACGCCCGGAGAGGTCGTGGTCGTCCGCCCGGGGGAACGCGTGCCGGTGGACGGCACGGTGGAAAGCGGCTCCTCGGCCGTGGACGAGTCCCTCCTCACCGGCGAAAGCCTGCCGGTGGAGAAGGGGCCCGGGGCAACGGTGGTGGGCGGAACCCTCAACTTTCACGGGGTGCTGTACGTCCGGGCGAGCCAGATCGGAGAACATACCGTGCTGGCGCGCATCATCCGGATGGTAGCCGAGGCGCAGGAGCGCAAGGCGAAAGCCCAGCGCCTGGCCGACCGGATTGTCGGCTCCTTTGTACCGGCAGTGACCGGCTTCGCGGTGCTCACCCTGCTCGGCTGGCTTTTTCTTACAGCTGATACCGGCCGGGCGGTGATGCAGATGGCCGCGGTGCTGGTGGTGGCCTGCCCCTGCGCCCTCGGGCTGGCGACCCCCACGGCGGTAATCGTCGGCATCGGCCGGGGTGCCAGGGCGGGGGTGCTTTTCCGGGGCGGCGAGTTTATCGAAGCCGCCGCCCGGGTGGACACCGTACTCTTCGACAAGACCGGAACACTGACCGAAGGACGCCTGGCGGTAACGGGGGTGGAGCCCGCGGCAGGGTTCAGCCGGGAAGAGGTCCTGCTGCTTGCAGCGGCGGCAGAAAAGCCCTCCGAGCACCCTATCGGGAGGGCCATCGTGGATAAGGCGCTGGGCGACCAACTGATCTTGCCCGAAGCCGCCGAATTCCGCGCCCTGCCCGGTTTCGGAGTCCAGGCAACGGTGCTCGGACGCACCGTAACAGCCGGGCGGGAAGAACTCCTGCGTGACAGGGGCATTGAAACGGTGCCGCTGCTGGAAAAGGCGGCGGCGTTTGCGGCCCGGGGCAACTCGGTGGTCTTCGTTGCCGCGGGCGGCCGGCCGGCAGGCGTCATCGGGGTGGCGGACAGGGTAAAGGAAGGAGCCGCCCCCGCCGTGGCGGCGCTGAAAAACTTGAGGCTGAAGGTGGTCCTGGTCACCGGGGACAACGCGGCGGCAGCGGCAGCCGTGGCCAAAAGCGTCGGGATAGAAGAATTTCGCGCCGGTATGCTTCCGGAAGATAAAGCAGCGGTCGTCAGGTTGCTTAAAGCAGAAGGTCGCGTGGTGGCAATGGTCGGCGACGGCATCAACGACGCGCCTGCCCTGGCGGCGGCCGACCTGGGGATCGCGGTGGACACGGGAACCGACGTGGCGGGCGAGGTGGCCGGGGTGATCCTCTTCCGGGGCGACCTCTGGGGAGTGGTGCGGGCTTTACGGCTGGGCCGGAAAGCAGCCGCAAAAATCAAGCAGAACCTTTTCTGGGCGTTGATTTACAATCTCCTCGCCCTGCCTGCAGCCGCATTCGGCTTTTTGAGCCCGGTGGTGGCAGCAGGAGTAATGTCCCTGAGTTCCGTCTCGGTAGTTATAAGCTCCCTCCTGCTTCAACGGGTGAGGCTTTAACACTTAAGCCCCGTCTTGAGATGCCGGCCTTCCCGGAGCAACCGGGTGAGTTCTTCCGCCGGTACGGGAGGACTGAACAAAAAGCCCTGCATCTGATCACAGTAAAGGGAACACAAGACCGCAAGCTGCTCCTTCGTCTCGACGCCCTCCGCCACCACCTTCAACCCCAGGCTGTGGGCCATGACGATGATCGCTTTGACGATCGCCACGTAACTGGGATCGCCGGCGACGTTGCTGACAAAGGAACGATCCACCTTGATGGCGTCGATCACAAACCGGTTCAGGTACCCCAGGGAGGAATAACCGGTGCCGAAATCATCCAGCGAGATCTCAATCCCCATCTCGTCCAACTCGTTCAGCATCTTGCTGGTGTATTCCGTGTCCTTCATCGCCACGCTTTCGGTGATTTCGATGTTGAGGGCCGTGGGAGGCAACCCGGTCTCCCGGAGGATTCGCTCAATCATTGTTAGCAGGCCCCGGTCCTGGAACTGACGGGCGGAAAAGTTGACCATCAACCTGAGCCGCGGGTAACCCGCGCCGTGCCAGCGCCTGGTCTGGGAGCAAGCCGTTTGCAGTACCCATTCACCGATCGGCAAAATCAACCCGGTCTCCTCCGCCAGGGGAATGAATTCCAGGGGCGGAACAAGCCCGCGCTGCGGGTGGCGCCAGCGAACAAGCGCCTCTACAGCCGCAACCTCCCCGCTTGAGAGCGAGACCACCGGTTGGTAATAAACCACAAACTCCCGGCGCTCGACGGCCCGGCGCAGGTCTGCCTCCAGTTGCAGCAGCGACACGGCGTAGGAGTGCATGCTCGCGTCGAAGATTACATAACGTGTTTTGCCGAGCATCTTCGCCCGGTACATCGCCGTATCGGCGTCGCGCAGGACTTCTTCGGCCCGGTCATAACCCGTTTTGCTGAGAGCGATCCCAATGCTCCCGGTCGTGAATACTTCCTGCCCTCCCAGGTTGAAAGGAGATTGCAATTCCGCCTGAATACGCTCGGCCATCCGCACCGCGTCGCTCGCGTCTTTTAAATCCTCCAGCAGAATCACGAACTCATCTCCCCCGAGGCGGGCGATGGTATC
>JASEJH010000257.1 GCA_030016455.1 Thermoanaerobacteraceae bacterium | reverse complement strand
ACGGACATAGCGGAAATTTTCGCCTATTACGATCTTCCTGCCGAGATCATTGCGGCCAGCATTCGCCATCCCCTGCACGTGTTGGCGGCTGCCCGCGCGGGAGCGCATATTGCTACGATTCCTTACAAGGTTTTAATGCAGATGCTGAAGCACCCGCAGACCGATGCGGGAATCGCGCAGTTTTTGGCTGACTGGAACAAATCGGGCAAGAGGTGAAGTTAAAGAAAAGACCCTGTTTTTCCACTTTTGCGTCTGGTATAATTTTCAATGGGGCAGGTTATAATAAAACCGTTGGAGCCGCAGGCAGCAAGTTTTTCCCCTTGCATTTCCTCGAAAGTCTTGGGTTGAAGTTCCGCTTTGAACATTACGATTAGTGTTATAAGTTGGGGAAAAGAAGCATTCCGCGAGGCCTCCTTTGTGTCTGTAAAATTGTTACAGACTGCGTTTCCTGCTGTACTTTAAAACAATTTAATATTGAGGAGTGAAAAGTTTTGTTTGCTGGGAACGACCTGGAAGCAAAGACCGTAGCCGAGTTGTACAAAATCGCCAGAGAACTGGATATCCCCGGTTATTACCGGTTGCGCAAGCAGGAGCTGATTTACGAAATCAAAAAGATGCGCCTTCAGAAGGAGGGATTGATGTACGCCCAGGGGGTGCTGGAAATCCTGCCCGACGGTTACGGCTTCCTCCGGCCTTTCAAGTACCTCCCTTCGGGCGACGACATTTACGTTTCGGCTTCGCAAATCCGCAAGTTTGACCTGCGCACCGGCGACCTCGTGGCGGGGCAGGTACGCCGGCCTAAAGAGACCGAAAAGTATCTGGCCCTGCTCCGGGTAGAAAAGGTTAACGACGAAGACCCGGCCGCGCTTGCGGAACGGATTCATTTCGACAGCCTGACGCCCCTCTACCCCCACGAGCGCATCCGCCTGGAAACTACGCCTAACCGCATCGCCGCCCGCATCATCGACCTTATTTCGCCGATCGGGAAAGGGCAGCGGGGCCTGATCGTGGCCCCGCCAAAGGCCGGCAAGACGACCCTGCTCAAGGAAATCGCCAACAGCATCACCGCTAACCACCCGGAAATCTACCTGATCGTCCTCCTCATTGACGAACGTCCGGAGGAAGTTACCGACATCGAGCGCTCCGTACAGGGCGAGGTGGTGAGTTCCACCTTCGACGAGCCGCCCGACAACCACGTGAAGGTGGCGGAAATGGTCCTGGAACGGGCGAAACGGCTGGTGGAGCACAAGCGGGACGTGGCCATCCTGCTTGATAGCATCACGCGTCTGGCGCGGGCGCACAACCTGGTGGTTCCGCCGAGCGGGCGAACCCTTTCCGGGGGCGTTGACCCGGCCGCACTGCACAAACCGAAGCGGTTCTTCGGCGCGGCGCGGAAGCTTGAAGAGGGCGGCAGCCTTACGATCCTGGCGACGGCGCTGATTGAAACCGGAAGCCGGATGGACGAAGTAATCTTTGAGGAGTTCAAGGGGACCGGCAACATGGAGCTGGTTCTGGACCGGCGGCTCGCGGAGCGGCGCATTTTCCCGGCGATCGACGTCCAGCGTTCCGGAACCCGCAAGGAGGAGTTGCTCTTCTCCCGCGAAGAACTGGAGTTGGTCTGGTACTTCCGGAGGGCCACCAACCAGATGACGCCCTGGGAAGCGATGGAGCATCTTTTAGAAGAGATACGGCGGACAAAAACGAACCTGGATCTGGTCCGGAACTTCCAGGTTTTCAAACAGGCGAGCGGGGACAAGGTGGAGATCGAGTACCCCCCGCCGCGGCGCGGCGCGAACCTCGGCAGCTGATCCGGCGGAAAGCTGCTGTCTTTTAGGCACAAGAACGGTTCGAAAAGGGCCGTTCTTATTATTTTTGGCCGGGGGGTTGGACAAGGAGCAGGCGTTTCGGGGTACCGGGCGTATAAAAAACGGTCTGGAAGGCAAGAATACTTACGTGATTTTCCAAATCATGGAGGTAGCGATGAGGTACCGGTTTTTGACGGCGATGGTGCTACTCGTTTTGATCATATCACTGGTCGGGCCGGTCGGGAGACCGGCAGAGGCCCGGCCGGACGAGCAGCTTTTCGGGGAGCCCTGTCCCCCGGCAGCGAATAGCCAGTATTTGCCAACCTATTATCTGGTCAGCGACGGGGATACCCTGTGGAGCATCGCGCAGCGCTATGGCGTCCGTCCAGAAGTGATTGCGCAGGCGAACGGGATGTCGTGCTACGACGTCATCTACGCAGGGGACCACCTGGTAATACCCGGCGGCGGGCTGACCCACCGGGTAGTTGAGGGCGACACCCTGTGGGGCCTCGCCCTCCGCTACGGCGTTGCGCTGGAAGAACTCTTGAGCGCCAACGGCCTTTCCGCCGACGAACCCCTCTTTGTGGGGTCGGTGTTGTTGATCCCCGTACCTTCCGAAGTAACGGTGCTGGCGGACGGCCGCGGCGGCCGCGGCCTGTTCAACTGGCCGGTTGAAGGCCCCGTCACCTCGCCCTTTGGGTTCCGGGACGGCAGGCCGCACGAAGGGCTGGACATCGCTGCCGACACCGGAACCCCGGTCAGGGCGGCGGCGGCGGGCCGGGTGGTTTACGCCGGCCCGGCTGGGACTTACGGCCTCCTTGTGATCCTGTCCCATGCCGGCGGGTGGAGTACGTATTACGCCCACTGCGACGGGTTTGAGGCTGCCGTGGGTGAGGAGGTCGCGGC
>JASEJH010000256.1 GCA_030016455.1 Thermoanaerobacteraceae bacterium | reverse complement strand
ACCTTTTCCGCGATGGCTTGCAGGACAGGCTTCGCCACCTGGGAGTCTTCGAAGTTCGACAGGGCGTGAGCAATGGTGACCTGGGCGTGCCGCACACTCCAGTGTTCGTCTTTCATAGCGCGGATCAAGGGTTTGATCGCTTTGGGGTCGCCGAACTTCCCGAGTCCCTCCGCCGCGTAGTGGCGGACCAGCCAGTATTCGTCGTGCAGCGCCTCGATTAGAGGATCCACCGCTTTCGCGTCGCCGATTTCGACGAGGGCCCTTGCCGCACGCCAGCGGACTTCTCCCGACGCGTCCTTCAGTGCTTCAATCAGCGGGTCAACCGCCTTGGCGTCGCCGATCTTCCCGAGTGCCTCCGCTGCCCTTTCGCGCACGTCGTCATCCGCATCTTTCAGTGCTTCAATCAGCGGGTCAACCGCCTTGGCATCACCGATGTTTCCGAGCGTTGCAGCGGCGATCGCTCTGGTTTGCCAATCCTCCCCCTTATTCCGCAAGGTTTTGATCAGCCCCTCCACTTCTTTGGACGCCATTTCTTCTTTCCCCCTCCTCCTCACAAATTTGCTTCCGGACCATCTAAAATCTTTGTTAGCTAAATTATAATGTGGTACCCGGTTGAAATTCAATGAAAAAATGAATTTAATTCCCCGGGTCCTTTCCATTTCCATCGGCCGGGGTACAATAGTAAGAAAAGGCGTCTGCCGGAGCACGACCGCTTTCGATTTTCGAGGGGGGTGTTGAGCCATCGGGCTTTCGCCGCGCCTGCGGGCGGTGGCGGGATTGGTGCCGCCCACGGAATGCCTGGCGGATATTGGTACGGACCACGCCCTTTTACCCATTCACCTGGTGGAGCACGGGGTCGTTTCCCGCGTGATCGCGGTGGAGAAAGCGGTGGGGCCCGCCGCGGCGGCGCGGCAGGCGGTGACCGCCGCGGGGCTGGAGGACCGGATCGAGGTGCGCCGGGGAGAAGGCCTGGAACCGCTTGCAGCCGGGGAAGCCGGGGCAATCGTCCTTGCCGGTATGGGCGGGCAGACGATTGCCGGCATCCTGGCGGCCGGCACGGCCGTGGCCCGGGCGGCAGGGCTGATTGTGGTTCAGCCGATGAACCGGATTGGTTTTCTGAGGCGGTGGCTGGTGCAGAACGGGTGGGTCATCAGGGCCGAGGCGCTGGCGGCGGAAAAAAGGCGGCTTTACCAGGCGGTGGCGGCGGCGCCGGGTTCGGGCCGAGAACAGCTGAACTGGCTGGAGGAAGAATTAGGTCCTTGCCTCCTGGCTGCGAGGCCGCCGTTTTTCGAGGAGTTGGTCGAGAAGGTGCTCCGCCGGTATGAGCAGGAGTTCAACGGTCTCGCCGAGGCCCGGGGGGGCGGGGCGGCTCACCGCCGGGCGGAGCTGGCGCAGCGCCTGGAAGAGCTACGCGGTCTTTTGAAAAGGTGAACTCGGAAAACCCGGACCTGTTGCGCGCAGGTACGGTTGCGTTCTGACAGAAATGTGTTATACTATTAAGCGGTGAGTAAACCGGGTGGTCGCGGGTGCAGGCGTGAGCAGCCGCACCTGAGGAAAGTCCGAGCTCCGCAGGGCAGGGTGCTGGGTAACACCCAGCGGGGGCGACCCCAGGGAAAGTGCCACAGAAATGTAGACCACCCGACACTCAACTGAGAGGAACGGTAGCACTTACCACAGTCGTGGAAGTGAGAAGGAAAACTTCCATGTTGGAGACTGGAGGGATCGTCTCTCTGAGTTGAGTGTCGGGTAAGGGTGCAACGGTGCGGTAAGAGCGCACCAGCGGCCGGGCGACCGGCCGGCTAGGTAAACCCCACCCGGAGCAAGACCGTGTAGGGGGACGATGAGGTGGCCCGCCTTGTCCCCGGGTAGGTCGCACGAGGCGCCCGGGCAACCGGCGTCCCAGAGAAATGACCACCCTCGACAGAACTCGGCTTACAGGTTTACTCACCCGCGCCAAATCGCGCCATAACCCGCGGTTTGGCTTTTGTTTTTGCCCTTCGGAAAAGGGTTACGGCGGAGTTTGCACCTCAAGGAATGCACAGGAGTTACATTATCGTCCTGGGACATTCTTCAGGCTATTATACAAGCTCCCTTTCAGGCCGAAGTCGAGTGTCCGGGGGCAGGCGAGGTTTTTCAACCGTCTCTCAGACGCTTAAGCCGGCAGTAAAGGGAGCGGCGAGAGATGCCGAGATACTTGGCCGTTTCTGTTTTGTTGCCGCGATGCAACTGCAGCGCCTTGCGGATAATATTGTTGGTGTACTCTTCGATTGGCAGGCTGCCGGGAGGAAGAGAGAAATCAGTATAGTCTATTATACTGGCGCTCGTGGTTTCCGCGGGTACGGCGTTTACCTTAGTTTTTTGCAAAATGCCCAGGTGGGAGGGTTTTACCTCGCTGTCGTCCCACATCAGCACCACCCACTCCATAACGTTTTTCAACTCCCGGACATTACCCGGCCACTGGTAGGACAACAGCATACTGGCCGCTTCCTGGCTTATCGCCTTAAAACTTTTCCTTTTCTCCCGGGCAAGCTCGTCCAAGAACATGCCAGCCAAAGGAAGTATCTCCTCTGGGCGTTGCCTGAGAGGCGGCAGGCAGATACGCGCCACGTTCAGGCGGTAGTACAGGTCTTGCCGAAAAGCCCCTTCAGCCACCTTTTTCTCTACATCCGCATTGGTGGCACAAATAATGCGGACGTCGGTTTTTACTTTTTTCAAGCCGCCGACC
>JASEJH010000255.1 GCA_030016455.1 Thermoanaerobacteraceae bacterium | reverse complement strand
GCCGAGGTTAGCGCTGCGTCCATTCGAAATTCCCCCGGGTTCCGGATGGGGCGGGATTG
Organism: Thermoanaerobacteraceae bacterium; assembly: GCA_030016455.1. Lineage (GTDB taxonomy): Bacteria > Bacillota > Desulfotomaculia > Desulfotomaculales > Ammonificaceae > Yes71-27. The sequence goes on along the minus strand of JASEJH010000255.1, from coordinate 2,672 downwards.
GATTTCATCCCAAATCAGCGGGATGGGGGGTTCTGGGGATGTGAACCCGCACCCTGCTGGCAACTGTGGCAACTGTGTTCTTGAGCGGGATTGTCTTCCGGACCGGTGGAACCTTTGCCGCTGCACCCGTTCAGGGTCAGGATTAATGCTGCTAAAGTAATCAGGACGAAAAGGCGAGCCTTCATGGGCGGGTTCTCCTGCTCTGTCATTCTGCCGCCGGCCGCCGGTGGACAGCCTTAATGGGCATATGTAAATTATTCACCGGGCGCAGCCTTATTCCTGCTGACTATTGAAAAAGACTGGAGAAACACATGTTTGTGCTGCTTTTTCACCGGAAATCAGGCGGGGTGGGACAGGATTGGGGCGCCTGCGGGCGGTTTTAAATGTCTAAAAAATTGCGGGGAGCGGACGATTATGACTTGTTCTTTTCATTGATTTTTGTAAACGTCCTCTTGTTTTCACGGTTGGTTCTGGTATAATAGAGGAGCAGGGCAAGGTGCCAGGGAAATTTACCCTGGTTTTCTTTTTGCCGGGTTTTTTGCGCTTCCGCGGGTTAAAATTAAAAGGAGTTTCCCGGGGGACGCCGAATAAGTCATTTATTCTTTCAAAAGCCGGAAAATTTCAAGATCGGGAGGATGCAATGAGGGCTACGGCAGAACGGTTGGAAAACAGCACTGTACTTCTGGAAGTTGAGGTGGAAGCGGAGCGTTTCAGCCAGGCGGTCGAGCGCGCCTGCCGGAAATTGGCGCGGGACGTTGCCATTCCCGGCTTCCGCAAGGGTAAAGTGCCGCGGGTCATTCTCGAGCGGTACCTGGGCAAAGACCGCCTTTACCACGAAGCGGCGACCCTGGTGGTGGGAGAGGCTTATCCCGCGGCCGTGAAGGACGCCGGAATCGAGCCGGTTTCCCAGCCGGAACTGGAGGTCGTGGAGGCCGAGGAAGGGAAGCCGCTGGTGTTTAAAGCGAAGGTGGAGGTTAAACCGGAGGTCAAGCTCGGCGAGTACAAAGGGCTGGAAGTCACCAGGCGCGTCAAGACGGTGACACCGGAAGACGTGGCGGCGGAACTCGAGCGGTTGCGGGACCGCTACGCCCGTCTGGTGACGGTCGAAGACGGAGCGGTGGCCAAAGACGACATCGTGAAGATCGATTACGAGGGTACCATAAACGGCGAAGCCATTCCCGGCGGTGCGGCCAAGGGAAAGGAAGTGGAGGTGGGGCTCGGCTACCTCGTGCCGGAGCTGGAGGAGGCCCTCATCGGCATGCGTCCCGGTGAAACGAAGGAGGTCAAGGTCGTTTTTCCGTCCGACCACCGGGAGGAGACGCTGGCGGGTAAGGAGGCGGTCTTCAAGGTAACCGTCCGGGCGATCCGCCGTAAAGAATTAATGCCGCTTGACGATGAGTTTGCCAAAGAAGTAAGCGAATTTGATACGCTCGAGGAATTGAAAGCGGACCTGGAGAATAAATTGAGGGAAGCCGTGGTCGAGGAGGTTGACCTGGCGGTCCGCCAGGAAGTCGTGCGCAAGGCGGTGGCGAACGCGGAGGTGGATCTCCCGCCCTCGATGGTAGCCGGCCAGGTGGAGGAGTTGATGGAGGACATCATCGCTACCGCCGACGGGCGCGGGGTATCTCCGGACCGCCTTTTCGGACTCCTCAAGACCACGCCCGAGGAGCTGCGGGAGCGGATCCGGCCCGACGCCGAGCGCAATATCAAAACGCGGCTCGTACTGGACGCGATTGCCGAAGCGGAAGGACTTACGGTCAGTGACGCGGAAATGGACGAAGAGATTGCGAAACTGGCCGTGCTGTACCGCCAGAAACCCGAAGAGGTGCGCACGGCCTTTGAGGAAAGCGGCAGGCTTGCCTTCATCCGGCAGAAGTTGCTGCGGGACAAAACAATCCAGTTTCTGGTTGACAACGCGCGGGTGATTGAAGCGGAAGCTGCCGAAACTGCCCCGCAGGAAGCCGGGGAAGCGGCGGCGGATCTGGAAGCGGAAGCCGGAGCGGCGACGGAGTAGAAACCCTGAAAGGCCTCTTTTTAAAAGGGGCTCGGGGTTTATGGTATTATATATTTATAGAGGTGATCAAATGTGTCGACGTTGGTACCGATAGTCGTTGAACAGACGAACCGTGGCGAACGGGCTTACGATATTTACTCCCGGTTGCTGAAAGACCGGATCATCTTTATCGGTGGGCCGGTTGACGATACGGTTGCGAATCTGGTCATTGCCCAGTTTCTTTTCTTGGAGGCGGAGGATCCCGAAAAGGACATCCACCTTTATATTAACTCGCCGGGTGGCTTGATCACGGCGGGCATGGCGATTTACGATACCATGCAGTACATCCGTCCGGATGTTTCCACCATCTGCCTGGGACAGGCGGCGAGTATGGGCGCATTCCTTCTCGCGGCCGGGGCCAAAGGGAAGCGGTACGCGCTTCCCTACGCGCGGATTCTCATTCACCAGCCTCTCGGTGGGGTACAGGGACAGGCGACGGAGGTGGAGATCCATGCGCGGGAAATCTTGCGGATGAGGCAGGTATTGAACGAGCTTCTGGCCAAACACACCGGGCAGCCGATCGAAAAGATCATGCAGGACACCGAAAGGGATTTCTTTATGTCGGCGCAGCAGGCCAAGGAATACGGTATTGTGGATGAAGTTATCGCTTTTCGAATGA
>JASEJH010000254.1:2397-2732 GCA_030016455.1 Thermoanaerobacteraceae bacterium | reverse complement strand
TGGGGAAAGAGGAGGCGCCACTCATTCTTGGTCACCACTCCGTCCGGGGTGAGACCCCGGTCCTGCTCGAACCGGATTACCGCGTCATACGTGATCGGGCCGAAATAGCCGGTGGAGTTTACGGTAAAATAACCCAGTTTTGCCAGCTGGTTTTGGAGCAGTGTAACGTCCCACCCCCGGCAACCCATGCTTAGGTTGCGTTGCAGTTCAACTGCTTTAGCCGATAATGGATAAATTAAGACTAAAAAAGCAGCAACAAGGATGGTTAGAGCGACCTTTCTTGAGCTAACTTGCATAATTTCCCTCCTGCTTGAGCTATTTAACTGCTTGTCCCT
>JASEJH010000254.1:0-2387 GCA_030016455.1 Thermoanaerobacteraceae bacterium | reverse complement strand
CCCTATAATAGCAAGAGGGAGGAAAACAATCCATAGATTACTTTATGGAAATGAAGCTATTTAATGGATTTTCGCCGAAAAAAGAAAAACGGGCGTTAGGGCCCGTTATGTCCTTTATCAACAACGGTAAAGCCGCGGTTAGTATCTGGCCGGTTTTTCGTTGATTACCACTTCTACCTGCACCAGCTTCTCCTCGCGCCAGAGCAGGAGCTTCACCCGTGAACCGATCCGCTGCTCTCTAATTGCCGCCACCAGTCCGTCTGGGGTCTTGACCTTCTTCCCGGCAAGCTCAAGAATAACGTCGCCCCGCTGGATACCGGCGCGCTCGGCCGGGCTTCCCGGCACGACCCCTACCACCAGGGCACCCTCGGTTTTGGGCAGGCCCAGGTAGTCGGCCCATTTCTCGTCCACCGCCTGCACCTGAACCCCCAACCAGGGCCGGATGACCTTCCCCTTTTCGATCAGGTCATCGAGAACGGACTTTACCGTGCTGGACGGGATCGCAAACCCGATTCCCTGCGCCTGGGCATTTACCGCCGTGTTAATGCCGATGACCTCGCCGGAAAGGTTCAAAAGCGGCCCGCCGCTGTTTCCGGGATTAATTGAGGCGTCGGTCTGCAGCAGGTTCTTGTAGTGCCGGTCCTCGATATCAATCGGCCGTCCCTTGGCACTGATGACTCCCACCGTGACCGTGTGATCAAGCCCGTAGGGATTGCCAATGGCGATTACCCAGTCCCCCACCTGCATCTCCTCGGCGTCGCCGAGCTTCAAGTAAGGCAGGCTGCGCGGTGCGTCAATTTTGAGTACCGCCAGATCCAGGTCGTAGTCCGCGCCGACCACCCGGGCTTCAAACGGTTTAGAAAATCCGCTGACCGTGACCTTGATTTCCGTTGCTTCGCCCACCACGTGCTCGTTGGTTAGAATGTAGCCATCGCTGCGCACGAGAAATCCCGACCCCAGACCCGGCCGGTACTCCTGACCGCGCGGCATCACCCGGCCGAAAAAATCGCGGAAGAACGGGTCGTTAAAAAACGGGTCCAGGTGAGGGTTGCGGACGGGATTGAGCGTATCAATTTTCACCACCGCCGGTCCCGTCTGTTTCACGATGTTAGCGATGGTATGTGGAGTACCCGGGGGAAGCTGTACCTGGGCGGCCGCGGTGTTCTTTCCCGTTTCTCCGTTCGAACCCTGGGTGAGGTCCTGAACGAGGTAACAGCCGCCTGCAAAGCAAGCCCCCGCGATAAACGCCAGGATCATCACGGGCACAATCCACCGCCGGAACTGCATCTTTTCCACCTCCTCCTCAAAGACCATTATAAACCCTTTTGACCCAATATCAACCCCGGAACCGCCATCCCGGCATCAATAACCATTGACAAAAAACTGCCAGCGGAAGTAGGCTTAAGGAGAGCCTGAATTTTTGAACCAGGAGGAATGAGGTTTGAGTTTTACCGGCGACACCCCGGACGAAAAGCTTTTCAAAGAAATACAGCCCGACGAGTGTTTCAACTTCGAATGCAGCGGCAGGTGCATGGGCAAATGCTGCCGCTTCATTACCATACTGCTCGATCCCTGGGACGTAGAGGTTATCGCCCGGCACCTCAACCTCCCCGGGCCCGAGTTTCTGGAACTTTTCTGCACTTATGACTTCGGCTCCTCCTCAAGCTGGCCCTTCGTGCAATTGAAACACGCCGAAAAGGGTCCCTGTGCTTTTTTGCTTAAGGACGGACGCTGCAGTATCTATCCCGTCCGGCCCCGGAACTGCCGCACCTACCCGATCGGCCGGGCGGTACAGGTCGAATACGCCGGAGATATCCCGCTGATCCGCGAGCGGCTCTTCATGGTCGAGCGGATGGAGTTCTGCCTCGGCCACGAAGGAAGCCGGACCTGGACAGTGAAGGAGTGGCTGGAGGACTCCGAGGCATACAAGTACTACGAGCTGTCGGACCTGTACCTTTGCCTCGTTCAGTACGCCACCGACGTCTTGCATTCCCGGGCCTGGCTGAGCCCGAAAACGGCCCGCCTGCTGATGCCGCTTCTTTACTTCCCCGACATCCTCCGGGCGAAACTCGGGATCAGCGAAGCGGAGCTGGACCACGAGCTCTTTTACCGGAGGCGCCTGAAGGCCGCCAGGACCCTGCTGACTGAAATGGCCGCTTCCTTCGGCTACGGCCCTCTGGCCGGCGGCATCGTCGCCGACCAGAATACCCCCCTGGCCGAGCATATCCGCCAGGTGATCATCGGCGAACACTGATTTAACCCGAAACCAGCCCGCTACAGGCAAACAAAAAACCAGGGTAAACGCCTGGTTCTTTTCTTCTGGAGCGGAAGACGGGATTCGAACCCGCGACCCTCGCCTTGGCAAGGCGATGCTCTACCGCTGAGCC
>JASEJH010000253.1 GCA_030016455.1 Thermoanaerobacteraceae bacterium | reverse complement strand
GAACTGGAGACTCAATACGGGGGCCAACCTCACTATCACTTTTTGCTCGCCGCCGAATAAGCTGCCCAGGAGGAAACCACTTGTGCCTGAAATCGCCATCGTTACCGACAGCACCGCCGACCTCCCGGCAGAAACAGCCCGTGAACTGGGGATTGCTATCGTTCCTCTAAAGGTTATCTTCGGGCAGGAGGTCTACCGGGACGGAGTGGAGATGGATACCGCCACCTTCTACAAGCGCCTGCGTGCCGGGGAGATGGCGACTACCTCCCAGCCGTCACCGGGAGAGTTCGAAGCCGCCTACCGCAAGTTGCTGGCAAAGGCAGAGACGATCATCTCCATCCACATCTCACGCGACCTGAGCGGCACGGTCAACGCAGCCGAGGCAGCCCGAGTGCTGCTCCCGGACGCCGACATTACGGTGATTGATTCCAGACTGGTGGCCGGAGCTCTGGGTCTCCTGGTTCAGGCCGCCGCCAGGGCCGCCCGGGAGGGAAAAAGCAGGGACGAAATTATCGGCTTGATCAAGAAGCTCATGCGGGAGATCCGAGTTTTCTTTTGCGTGGATTCCCTGGAGTACCTGCGCCGGGGCGGACGGATCGGTGGCGCCCAGGCGCTGCTGGGCACCATTCTCAACATCAAACCCATCCTGACCTTGCGCGATGGAATCATTCAGCCATTTGAAAAGATCCGCGGGCACAGAGTCGCCCTCCGCCGCCTGGCGGAAATCGTTTTCCAGGAGGCGGGTCCGCAGCCGGTTACCTGCCTGGTAGTGGAAGGAGACAACCGGGAAGCGGCAGACGCGTTGACCAACCTTCTATCCGGTCTCCCGCCCGGGAGCGCGGTAGGAGTGGGAAGGGTCGGGATGGTGGTAGGCGCCCACGCAGGGCCCGGTGTCTTCGGCGTGGTCGTTTACAAAGATAAAATTTTCTGACAATTTAGCTCAGCCCGAAAGGATTTCAGTCCAACCACCCCGAATTACTTACTTTAGTTCAGAGAAAGGCACCGGGTTCGATGATATTCAACAGTATTCTCGAAGTAATCGGGCATACCCCGATTGTACGTCTTAACCGGGTGGCCGGTGACTGTCCGGCGAAAATCATTGCCAAGCTCGAAATGCTGAACCCCACCGGCAGCGCCAAGGCCAGGAGCGCCTGGGGGATGATCCAGGCCGCGGAAAAGGCCGGTATTCTGAAGCCGGGTGGGTTGATCATCGAGCCCACCAGCGGCAACCAGGGCGTCGCCCTGGCAATGGTCGGCGCAGTCCGCGGCTACCGGGTAATGCTGGTAATGCCCGAAACGATGAGCATCGAGCGCAAAAAACTGATGGAGGCCTTTGGAGCGGAAGTTATCTTAACCCCCGCGGCCGAAGACCTCTCTGGTGCTGTGCGCAAGGCGCGGGAGCTGGCCGCCTCCATTCCCGGCGCCTGGATGCCCGACCAGTTCAATAACCCTACCAACCCCGAGTATCACGAACGCACCACCGGCCAAGAAATCTTGGAACAGCTTAAAGAGCCAATCGACGCCTTCGTTGCCGGCGTGGGTACCGGGGGCACGCTTACCGGCGCCGCCCGGGCGCTGAAGAAACGGTTTCCGGAAGTGCAGATCTATGCGGTCGAGCCGGCAAGCTCCGCCGTCATCGGCGGTGGACCTCCCGGCCACCACAAGATCCAAGGTATCGGTGACGGCTTCATTCCCGGCAACCTCGACCGGTCGCTCCTGACCGGAGCAATCCCGGTCAGCGACGAGGAGGCCTTCGCCATGGCGCGCCGCTTGGCCCGGGAAGAGGGAATTCTGGCCGGCGTCTCCAGCGGCGCGGCCGTAGCCGGTGCCATTAAGGCCGGAGAGCAACTCGGTCCCGGAACCACCGTGCTCACCATCCTCCCCGATACCGGTGAACGCTACCTGAGCACCGCCCTTTTCGCCGGATGAAGGCCATGAAAACGGTGACTCTGAAACACCTCCGTAGAATACGAGAGAGGCCGGTGGCAGTACCGGCCTCTCCGGCTCCACTCGCGGCTTTATGATAAAGCAGTGGCCTCCTCCGGGAAGTTTGTGCAGGCGCCGCATCAGGCACGGCCCTTTACGCGCGGGCGAGCGCCGCCAGCTTTTCCAGGTTGCAGTGCGCCACCACGCTTTCCCGCGCCAGCGCGATGGCCCGCGTGTCCCCGGGGCGGATCACCCGGCTTACCTCCGCCAGACGCTCGATAGCCGTATAAGTGTCGTAGTAAACCAGGATCAGCGGTACGCCTTTCTCCGCCGCCCGGGCGATCACTTTCACGTCAGGGTAAAGCCCGCCGGTCAGGATCAGCACGGAGGTGTCGGTTTCCAAAGCGGCCAGGGCGATCTCGGCACGGTCGCCCCCCGTAATCACCGCCTTGTTGGCCGAACGGCGGAAGTAGGCGAGCGCGCTTTCAATCGTCATCGCCCCAACAAGCACGTCCTCTACTATGTTTCCGAACTTGTCCTCCCCAGCCAGGATGTCCCCGCCCAACGCTTCGTAAAACTCGGCCACCGTTGGAGCGCTAAGCTCAGCACGACTTGGGATAATCCCCAGTGTCTCTATTCCCAGGCCGGATAGAACCTCCCGGTAGATGCCCTCCGTCTTGGCCAGCAACACCCGGGGCACGTTATTAAAAACGACCCCGGCAAACTGCACCCCGCTTTCCCTGGCACAGCGGGCGAAAAAAGAAACCTCGTCCAGACTCCGGTCGTTGGCCGGCCGCACCACGTAAACCACAAC
>JASEJH010000252.1 GCA_030016455.1 Thermoanaerobacteraceae bacterium | reverse complement strand
CCCCGCGGCGTTCATCCTGGTAGGGACGATGAACCCGGAGGAGGGGGAACTCCGGCCGCAACTACTGGACCGCTTCGGCTTGTGCGTACCCGTGGAAGGAGTAGATGATCCCCCGGCCCGCGTAGCGATCGCCCGGCGGCGGGAGGCCTTCGATAACGACCCGCTGGGTTTCCTGGCCGCTTTTGCCGCGCAGGAAGAAGAGCTGCGGCAAAAGATTGTCCAGGCGCGGGCGCTGCTGCCCGAAGTGAGGGTTCCCGCTGCGGTGGTCCGGCTGGCGGCGGACCTGGCGGCGGAGGCGCTGGCGGCCGGGCACCGGGCGGAGATCGTGCTGGTACAGGCGGCGCGGACGCTGGCGGCCTGGGAAGGGCGGGAGGCGGCGGCCGCCCAGGACGTTGAAAAAGTGGCGGAACTGGTGCTTTACCACCGGCGGCGCGAGGCCTCGCCGCCGCCCCCGCCGGAGCAGCCGGAGGAACAGGAAATGGAGGAACCGCCCGAACCGCCCGAGCCGCCGGGGGAGTCGGAGGAGCCCGACAAACCGGAGCGGGAAGAACCGGAGGAACGGCAACAGCAGGCGCCACCGCCGCCCTCAGAGTCGCCGCCGGCGGAAGAAGAGGAGAAAAAGCCGCCCAAGTCACCGCCGCAGGCAGCTGCGGCCGAGACGGTCTTCGCCGTTGGCGAGCCCTTTCCGGTGAAAAGACTCGACCACGGCCGCGACCGCATCCTGCGCAAAGGCTCCGGCCGGCGCTCCCGCACCAGAACGCCGACCAAAGCGGGCCGGTACGTCCGGGCCACTATGCGGCGGGGATCCGGCGACCTGGCCTTCGATGCCACCTTACGGGCGGCGGCGCCTTTCCAGGGACGGCGGCAAAAGAACGGGGTGGCCATTGCCGTTGAGGCTGCGGATATCCGGGAGAAGGTGCGGGAAAAGCGGATCGGGAATTTTCTTTTGTTTGTGGTGGACGCTTCCGGTTCTATGGGGGCCGAGCAGCGGATGGTGGCGGCTAAGGGCGCGGTGTTATCGCTTTTGCTTGACGCTTACCAGAAGCGGGACCGGGTGGGAATGGTGGCCTTCAAAGGCGAGCATGCCGAGGTGCTATTACCGCCCACTAACAGCGTGGAATTGGCTCACCAGCGCTTGGCCGAACTGCCTACGGGCGGGCGGACGCCACTGGCTGCGGGACTGCTCAAGGCTTACGGAGTAGCCCGGGCCCACCTTTTCAAAAACCCCCACCTGTCCCCCTTGCTCATCGTTATTTCTGACGGGCGGGGCAATGTCGGGGTGGGCGGAGGAAAACCGCTCGCGGAGGCGCACCAGGTAGCAGCCCTTATCCGGGAAGAGGAAAGGATCAAGACGCTGGTGATAGACGCCGAAAAAAACGGGTTTCTCTCTTTTGGCATGGCGCGGGGGCTGGCGGAGGCTCTGGGCGCGGTGTATTACAAGATCGAAGACCTGAAAGCAGACCTGCTGGTAGAAGCGGTCAGGACGTTAACGGATTGAGTTCGCGATTTAGGCTTAAGCTGGCAGGCCTTTGGAGTCCGTTCGACGTTCAAGGTTCAACGTTTAAGGTTTAAGGTTCAAGGTTATAGGGGCGGGACTTATGCCGCTGGCAATAAAAGGATACAAGGAGGCAGTTTATGCAAAAGCAGATTTACCCCTTCACCGCTTTAGTCGGTCAGGAAGAAATGAAAAAGGCGCTTATCTTGAACGCCGTCAACCCAAAGCTGTCCGGGGTGCTCATCCGCGGCGAGAAGGGCACAGCTAAGTCTACGGCGGTGCGGGCACTGGCCGAGCTTCTTCCGGAGATCGAGGTGGTGGCCGACTGTCCCTTTAGCTGTGATCCTGACGACGTTACCGCGATGTGCGAGCGGTGCCGGGAGCGGTTGGCGACCCCGGAGGCGCTTCCCCGGCGGCGGCGCCGGATGCGGGTGGTAGACCTCCCGGTATCTGCCACCGAGGACCGGGTGGTGGGCACGCTGGACATCGAGCACGCCATCAAGAAAGGAGAAAAGCGGTTCGAACCAGGCGTGCTGGCCGAGGCCAACCGCGGCATCCTCTATGTTGACGAAGTAAACCTCCTGGACGACCATGTGGTAGACGTGCTGTTAGACGCCGCGGCGATGGGGGTGAACACCGTAGAGCGGGAGGGCGTTTCTTTCACACACCCGGCGCAGTTTATCCTGGTGGGCACGATGAACCCGGAGGAAGGGGAACTCCGGCCGCAACTGCTGGACCGCTTCGGCCTCTGCGTCAATATCACCGGCGTCACCGATCCGGCGCTGCGGGTCGAGATTGTGAAGCGCCGGGCAGCCTTCGAAGAGGACCCGGCGGGGTTTGCGGCGGGTTGGGAGGAGGAGCAGCAGCGGTTGCGCGAGAAAATCGTTGCGGCCCGGCGCACCCTGCCGCAAGTTGATATCAGCGATGAGATGCTGCTCCTTATCGCTCGGACCGCCATCGAGATGGGGGTGGACGGGCACCGGGCGGACCTCGTGATGCTGAAGGCGGCCAAAACCAACGCTGCGCTGGGCGGGCGTACGGAGGTTACGGAGGCCGATATCAAAGAAACGGCCGACTTTGCGCTGCTGCACCGGATGCGGCGGAAGCCCTTCCAGGAACTGGCCATAGATGAAGAAAGGCTGGCCGCCGTTCTCGGAGGCGGCGGGTACGTGCACACCCATCCGCACACGCACGTGCACACCCATCCTCACGCCCACACCCACGGGTCCGGGCGACGGTAGCTGAAGTG
>JASEJH010000251.1 GCA_030016455.1 Thermoanaerobacteraceae bacterium | reverse complement strand
GGTGGGGAATGTCGCCAATCAGAATGTCCGGGAAACAGCGGCGCGACACCGGAACCTCCTTGCCCTTGGTGAGCTCCAGGGTGCCGTGCATTCCCCAGTGGATGATGCAGTCCGCCCTAAATTCTTTTTGCAACCACCAGTAAAAACAGAGGTACTGGTGGTGCGGCGGCAACTCTTTGTCGTGATAGGCTTTCTCGGGATTTTCGTGAACACCGCGCGACGGCTGCACGCCGATGAAAACGTTGCCTGCCACCACGCCGGGAAGCAAAATCTCGTCATTCCTGACCATTACGGTTCCCGGCGGTTCTCCCCAGTGCCTTTCGATTTGCGCCCGCAAATCCGGCGACAGCTCGCTGTACCACCGGCGGTAAACCTCCGCATCTACCGCTATACCGGGAAGGGTAACCTGCCATTCAGGCGTGTTCACCACGCCGCAGGACAGAAGAAATTCCCCCAGATCCCCCGCCGGAATTTCCACCCGGTACCCGGCGGCTGCCAGCTTTTCGAGAAAGATCCGCAGGCTTTCCAGGGCATCGAGATAACCGGCGCTGCCCAGGTTAGCTTCTCCCGGGGGATAGTCGTAAAGAATGATGCCCAGCCTTTTCTCGGCGTTGGGCTTGCGCCGCAGCCAAAGCCATTTGCGAACCCGCCCGGCAAGCCTCTCTATTCCTTCGGGCAAGGCCCGGACTTCCTTTACTTCCCCGCCCAACACCTCATCTTTTCCGAGGGACTCGAGTCCCCCTACGTAAACCGGCTCTATGCAGCCGTCCAACTCCGGCAACATAACGCCGATGGTAATTTCTAGAGGACTCAGCCGGTTCTCTCTTTCCCACTCCCCTATTTCCGTCGTGTAAGACCGAAATCCTGTCGGCACCGGAACGCCGAGTTCGGACAGCAACCGGTAGGTTGGTTCAGGCACCCCGCCGTAAGGCCCGCCGTGCAACCGGAAATACTGCAGGTTAACCACGAGGTCAACCGCCGGACGCCCTTCGTCAAAGAAGCAGGAACGGAAAGTCGTCAGGTTGTGTTCTACCTTGGAAAAAACAGGGATGAGGTTGACCTCATCTCCCAATTCCTTCGCCAGCGCTTCCACCACCGGTGCGCAGTCGGCAAAGTGCATGCCGCCGTAAAAGAAAATGCCTACGGTAGGCTTGCCCTCGTCCCACCCTATAGAAGTCTTAAAAGCCTTCAGGTCGGTAAAGTGGCGATCAGGAGGCCACCAGATCCCCCAGTCGGGCATTTTTTGCGGCGGCCTGACCTCTACCTTTGCCCCGCAGTATTCCCGCAGCAGGAAAAGAAACAGGTTCTCAAGGTTCTCCTTACCGCCCTCGGCGTAATATTCGCAGGCCAGCACCCAGTTGCGCATGTGCTTAAGCTTGCCCACGGGGAGAACTGAGCCCAGTTTTTTAGCAATCCCGGCAAACTTCCTCGCTTTAAGATAAGCCTCGATGTCAAAGCGCCCCTCGCGCCGGGGGAGATCGGCCCCGGAAAAAGAACCCATCCGGGTAAGGGAAAGAATATCGCGGCTGCCGCCGACCAGAACCACCACCGTGGCGGCGCTCCCGGTCACCAACTCCCGGAGCCGGTCCGTGAATTCCGTTTGCCCCCGGATATCCACGAGAATAACCCGGGCACTTTTTACCGCTTCTTCCACCTCTACCGGGTCAATTCTTCCCCGCTCCCAGTCGGAGAAATAGATTTTCTTCACCGAAAGGATTTCTCCGTACTCGGCCCTAATCTCTGCCAGCGCTTCCCTGAGCTCTCGGGTATTGTCAATGGTGCTGAGAAGAAAGAAACTGTTCACCGTTTTCACCCTTTAAAGTTCTCAATCCTCGCGGCGGCTAAGCTGCCACATTCCGATAACAAAAAACAGCCCCGTCCAAGCCCCCGTAAGCCCCGCTTCCATCCAAGGGAAAGAGCCGGTAAACGCCGCCCGTACTACCTGCGTCGCCGGCGTGAGCGGCAGCAGCCAGACCAAGTGCTGCAGGGCTCCGGGGAGCCGTTCGAGCGGGATGAGCGTCCCACAAAGAAAGGTCATCGGCACGATGATGAACTCGCTGATGACCGTCTGGTCATCGAAGGAGCGCAGGCAAAGCCCCAGCAACACCCCGAAAGCGCCGCAGAAAAAGGCGACCGCCGCCAGCCCCAAAAGGACAGCAGGTGCCGGGCGGAAGCCGGGCACGGCGAGCAGCACCAAGCCCAGGACAATGCATCCGGCCAAGAGTCCCCTGAACATACCGGAGATGGTATATCCCAGCCAAACCGCGAAGTTGCTGATGGGCGCCAGGCGGTAAGCCTCGAAGCTTTTGAAATGCAGGCGGTTGTAAAACATGCGCACCGTCACCGACGTAACCCCGTTGTTGAAAACCGCGAGCGCCACCACGCCCGGCACTAAAAACTCTAAATAACTCATCCCGCCGGGCATAAGCATCTTCAGACGCTGCCCTACACCAAAACCGAAGGTCAGGAGAAAGATGAGGGGCGAAAGCGTGTACACGGCGAGGTAAAGCCAGAACCGGCGCCGCCAGTAAACCATCTCTTCCCAGACAATCGGGTACCAGGCCAAGAGGGCGTCCCGCATCAGTCCTGCCGCCTCCAGTTCAAAAGCAGATAAGCCAAAGCGTAAAAACCGGCCAGCCAGGCTATGCTCTGTCCGAACCAGCTCCAGTGATTTACACCGGTGAGAGCCAGCGCGCGCAAATTATAGGTTCCGGCCGTAAGCGGCAGAAACCAGCTCAGCCCGGAGAG
>JASEJH010000250.1 GCA_030016455.1 Thermoanaerobacteraceae bacterium | reverse complement strand
CTCCCACTTTCGACAACCTGTGGCTCGGTGCCGCCGACGACGTGATCCTGCGGAAACGGGGGATCGAGTTCGTTGACGGCACGGCGCCCGGTTTTGCCGCCATCGTCGGCTGTGCGCCGACGAACGAAATCGCGGTGAAGATCGCGCGGGAACTGCAGGAGAAGAACCTTTACGTTTTCATGTCGGCGGAGACGGACGGCCGGAACATCGCGGAACAGCTTGCGGAAGAAGGCGTCGAACTGGGCTGGGAGACCCGTTTGGTTCCTTTTGGGAAGGACATTACGGCAACCGTTTTTTCCCTGGGATTTGCTGCGCGGGTAGCAATGTCTTTTGGCGGCATTAAGCCGGGTGACTTTCGCCGGGTGCTGCTCTACAATAAAAACAGGGTCTTTGCCTTTGTCTTAGCGTTGGGCTACGTAGACGACGAAAAGTACGCCCAAGCCGCGGGCGCGATCAACTTCGGCTTCCCGACGATTGCCGACACCGATATTCCGGAAATCCTGCCGACGGGAGTCTGCACCTACGAACACGTTGTTTCCAACGTGCCGCACGATAAGATCGTCGGCCGGGCGATCGAGGTGCGGGGACTGAAGGTTACGGTCACGAAGGTTCCAATTCCCGTAGCCTTCGGCCCGGCCTTTGAGGGTGAAACAGTCCGCAAGGGCGACATGCACGTGGAGTTCGGCGGCCAGCGGACGCCGTCTTTCGAGCTCGTGCGGATGCGGGAGGCGGAAGCGGTTGAGGACGGCAAGATCGAGGTGATCGGTCCCGACGTGGACACGGTGCAGGAGGGCGGCAGGCTGCCGCTCGGGATCGTGGTGGACGTTTACGGGCGGAAGATGCAGGAAGACTTTGAGCCGGTGCTGGAGCGGCGGATGCACTACTTCATCAATTACGGCCAGGGCATCTGGCACATGGGACAGCGGGACCTCACCTGGGTCCGAATATCCAAGTCGGCTTACAAACAGGGCTTCCGTATGCGCCATTTTGGTGATATCCTTTATGCAAAAATGAAATCCGAGTTCGCCAGCATTCTGGACCGGGTGCAGGTAACCATCTACACCGACGAGCAAAAAGTGCTGGAGCTGCGGGAAGAGGCCAGGCAGATTTACGCCCGGCGCGACGCCCGGCTGAAGGCTTTGAACGACGATACCGTGGATACCTTTTATTCTTGCACCCTGTGCCAGTCTTTCGCTCCCACGCACGTGTGCGTCATCCTGCCGGAGCGGGTGGGGCTGTGCGGTTCGGTGAGCTGGCTGGACGGCAAGGCGGCTTACGAGATTAACCCCCACGGGGTAAACCAGCCTATTCCCAAGAAGGATGTGATTGACCCGGTAAAGGGACAGTGGCGGTCGGTCAACGAGTTTATCTACCAGAATTCGCGGGGGACGATCGAGCAGGTGAACTTCTACACCATCATGGAAAACCCCCTGACCTCCTGCGGCTGTTTCGAGGCGATCATGGTGATGCTCCCCGAGTGCAACGGCTTTATGATCGTCAACCGGGAGTACGCGGGAATGACGCCTTCGGGAATGACCTTTTCCACCCTGGCCGGCAGCATCGGCGGCGGGGTCCAAACCCCCGGTTTCATGGGCATCGGCAAGGCCTACCTGGGCTCGAAGAAGTTCGTGGTCGCCGACGGCGGGCTGGCCCGGATCGTCTGGATGCCGAAAGATTTCAAGGAGCAGATGCGTCCGGTGCTCGAGGAGCGGGCGGAGGAACTGGGTCTGGGGAAAGATTTTGTGGATAAAATCGCCGATGAGACGGTCGGGGTGGCGGCGGAGGAGATCCTGCCCTTCCTGGAAGAGAAAGGGCACCCCGCCCTTACCATGGACCCCTTAATTTAAATTTAACGAGTGGAAAAGAGGTAGAGAGATGGGGCTTACCGGACTGGAGATTTACAAGCTCTTGCCCAAGACGAACTGCAAGGAGTGCGGGCAGCCGACCTGTCTCGCTTTCGCGATGCAGCTTGCGGCGGGAAAGGCTTCCCTGGAGAAGTGTCCCCACGTTAGTGAGCAGGCGAAAGAGGCCCTGGGGGCCGCCTCCGCGCCTCCGATTGCGCTGGTGAAAATCGGCGCCGGGGAGCGGGTGCTGGAGATCGGTAACGAGACGGTGCTCTTCCGGCACGACAAGCGCTTTGAACACCCGGCGGGCATCGCCATTACCGTACCGGACAACCTGGCGCTGGCGGATATCGAGGCGCGGGTGGAAGCGGTTAACCGGCTCTGTTTTGACCGGGTGGGGCAGATGCACTGCGTGGACCTGGTGGCGGTGGAAAACGCTTCCGGGGAAGCGGCTGCGTTTGCAGCGGCGGCGAAGGCGGTCGCCGGGAAAACCAGCCTCGGATTGGTCTTGGTCAGCGAGAATCCCGAAGCCATGGCGGCGGCACTCGCGGAAGTGGGAAAATCCAGGCCGCTGGTTTACGCAGCCACGGCCCAGAATTACGAGCAGATGGCTGCTTTGGCCAAGGAGCACGGGACCCCCCTAACGGTGAAGGCGGACAACCTTATGGCCCTGGCCGACCTGGTGAACAAGGTTGTTGCCGCGGGAGTGAAGGAACTGGTTTTGGATACGGGAGCGCGGGAGCCAAACCAGGTGCTGGCGGACCAGACCCAGCTCCGGCGCCAGGCCCTCAAGCGCTTCCGACTTTTCGGCTACCCGAGCATCACTTTTGCCAAGGCCGCAGACCCGGTGATGCGGGTGATGGAGGCCGGGGTTTGCGTCGCCAAGTACGCCGGAATCGTCGTACTGGACACCGTAGACCCCGCGGAAATCCTTCCCCTGGTCACGCTGCGGC
>JASEJH010000024.1:9860-11133 GCA_030016455.1 Thermoanaerobacteraceae bacterium | reverse complement strand
GATTTTAGCGGCCGACGGCCAGCAACAATTTCTCTTTAGCGCTTAACGGCGCCGCACCAGATCTCGAATTCTGGCGGCAAGCGCCTTGTCAAATCCTGCCGAAGCGGGTGAAGCCTCCTCCGGGAAGTCCCCCTCGAGCTCCTCGAGAATGGCCACCGCTTTTTCCCCGTGCCCGACGAGATAGAACTTGCTCCCCACCCGCAGCAGGCTCACCACCGTTTTAGGGCCCAGGGGCACCTGTTCAATCACCCTGATGTGCCGGCCGGGCCTGACACCCAGGAGCTGGCGGGGGAGCCCGTAGCGCAGGACCAGGTAAATAAGCCCTACCACCAGGGGCAGGCAGATTAAGAGCCGGACCACCGCCCAGAAGTAATCGCTACCCATTTTTCTTCCCCTCTCCCGGGAGCCTCCGGGGCGAATGAATTGCGCTCACCCGGATGGCGAAAATCTCGTTGAGGACCAGCACCTCGCCCCGGGCGAACTTCTGGTTGTTCAGCAACAGGTCGATGGCGTCCCCTGCCGGCCGGTCCAACTCAATCACCGAACCTTCCTTCAGCTCCAGCACGTCCCTCACCTTGATGGTCGCCTCCCCGAGTTCCGCCACCAGGTCCACCTTAATATCCTCGAGGAACGAAAGCCCGGTCTTGACCGCGGAGGCACCTACCGGACCGGCGTCAAGAGCCGGAAACTGCACCTTGGTGACCGGCGGTGCCGCTTCCCGGTCCAGGTTGGATAGAAACCGGCGAATCTCTTCCTCCGTCATCGTTCCATCCCACCTACTGCACCAGAAATTCCGACAGGTAAACGTCACTGATCTCATGCTCGCCCAGGTGGCGGTTTATCTCCCGGGTGATTTCCTCCTTCAACTTCTCGGTGCAGTCCGGCGTGCTGACTTCGGCGTAATGCTTTGTCCGGAGGAGCTGGATGATTCGATCCCGAAGCTCAAACTCCTTTTCCGCGATCTCTTCGGCCGTCTTTTCGTCGCCCGGAAAAGCCAGAACCACCGTGATCCGGAGGTAATGGTTCGCATCCTGGTCGGCGAGGTTCACGACGATGCTTTCTAATTTGAGCGTCTCCATTTTCACCGGCTTGGGCGCGGCAGCCTGGGAAACCGGCTTCTTATTGAAAAGGAGGATCTTGGCCGCGGCCCCTCCCGCGGCCAAGATCACCACGACTCCAATAATGATGATGAGCTTCAGCTTGCCGCCCTTTTTCCGCTCCTTGGATACTTCGCCTTCGGCGGCAGAGTCGTTTTTCGCCACTAAAATCACCC
>JASEJH010000024.1:9422-9850 GCA_030016455.1 Thermoanaerobacteraceae bacterium | reverse complement strand
TCCTACAGCTTTAACGCTTCAGGTCAATCAGTTCCCGCAGCATCTCGTCCGAGGTGGTGATCACCCGGGCGTTCGCCTGGTAACCGCGCTCGGTGATAATCATGTTCGTGAACTCCAGCGAAAGGTCCACGTTGGACATTTCCAGGAATCCGGCCTCGATCGTGCCGCGCCCCTCGGTTCCCGCTTCACCGGAACTGGGTGTGGCCGTGTTCGGGGAGGCGGCGTACAGGTTCTGCCCCTCCCGCAACAGGCTCTCCGGGTTCTGGATATAGGTGATCCCGATTTTGTTCGGCAGGGTAGTAACCGTGCCGTCAAGCAGGGTATAGCTGATGGTCCCGTCCCGCGCGACCTGAATCGAGGCTATTTGATCGGTAATCTGGATCGTCGAACCTGCAGTATCGAGAACGTAATATCCCTGGGAGTTCACC
>JASEJH010000024.1:4445-9412 GCA_030016455.1 Thermoanaerobacteraceae bacterium | reverse complement strand
ACCAGGTAACCCTCCGTATTCAGGAAGAAGGATCCCTCCCGCGTGTAGTAAGTCGCGGCGCTGTTTGCATCCTTCTTGATGGCGAAGAAGCCATTGCCCTGGATCGCCAAATCCAGCGGCCGCCCGGTGACCTGGAGCGCCCCCTGGATGAAAACCGTATCAATGCTGGAGATGTTCATCCCGCTCCCCACCTGGAGCGGCGCCACGTTGCTGGTACCGGTGGACGACGTGGATTTAAGCGTTTGGTACAGGTTGTCCTGGAAGCTGGCCCGCGCCGCTTTGTAACCGATGGTGTTCACGTTGGCGATGTTGTTGGCCACCACGTCCATCCGGAGCTGGTGGTTTCGCATGCCGGTTACACCCGAATATAGTGAACGTAACATGTTTTTCCCTCCTTAAATGGTTGTCGGTCGTCCCTGGACGCAGATTCCGTCCGCGGTTGCTGACTGCCGACTACCGAGTGCTGACTCCGGGTTCCGGGTCGCTTCCGTCATTCCGCAACCCGCAGGCCCCTCCTCCGAGACCGGCCTGTTTCGGATGTCGGATGTCAGGCGTCGGACGTCAGGTTGATTGTAGAAATGTGCAGCGCACATTTCATTTACTTAACGATCACGGCACCGTCAATGTTGGTAAAGATCCGTCCTTCCTCCCGGGTCACGGCGGTGACCACCGTCCTGTTGGCCGTGCTGGCGATGAGGGAAAGGTCGCCGTAGAGAAGCAGCACCTCCCGTGTCCCCTTGCCTGCCGCAGTTTCCACCGCACGCCCAAGCTGTAAAAGGTCATGGGCAGTTAAAGTGATGTTTCGCTCCCGGAGCCGCTTCTCCGCATGGGCGGAAAGCTTAAGCTTGAGGGATCCCGCAAGTTCCCGCTCCAGCAAAGCCTGGAATTCTCCAGCCTTGCCCCTGGGAGCCACAGGCCGGGGAACCGTCGCCAGTGCCTGGTTTTCCGTGACTTTGCGAACCATCATTTAACCTCCACCAGACTCGCCGCGTCATACGATGCGCCGTTTATCATCAGCATCACCTTCTCCTTCCCCAGTACCACCTTCTCCACGATCCCGGCAACGTTTTCGCCGCCGTCGGTTACCGTCACCTCGCGCCCGATCAACCCCGCCGCCTGGTTCAAAGCCTCAAGCCGGTAAACGGCTTCCATGCGCGCGCTCAGGTTCATCAATTGTTCCAGCAGGGCGATCTGCGCCATTTCCGTGACGAAGGCTCCCGGGTCCTGCGGGGCAAAGGGGTCGGGATGGCTCATCTGGGCAACGAGAATCTTTAAGAACGCATCCTTGCTGAGCATCCCGGACAGCCCGGTACTTGCCTCTTTCAGTGCAGTGCCGCCGACAGATTCGAGATATAGACTTACTGACATCAACTTCACCCCTTAAACCAGGAAGTTAACTCCTTCCGCCAACGACGTCACTTCCACTGCGCGTCCCGCGCCGCCGCTTACTCGGAAAGTGCCGCCCCAGCGCGGCGGCGGTTGCGATTCCTCGTTTTGCTCCTGCCCGACGGAAACGAAAGCCTCGCCGAGATGGAAGCCCGCCCGGCCGAGGTCGGTCTTTAGCTCCGGTAACGTAGCCACAAGGATCTCCTTCACCGCTGCATCCGCAGTGAAGAAGTGGGCCTTAAGCTCGTCTCCGGTGAACAGGAGCCGGACTCCGACGCTCCCCAGTTCGGGCGGGTCGAGACGGAGTTCCACCCGGACCACACCCTGGCGGCCGCTGAAAGCAGTGATCCGGCGGACGATTTCCGGGGCAAGCTGCCGGGGCAGATCCTCAATGGGAACCCGCCCGGTCTGGCCCGAGAGCCATACCGCCTGGCTTGTTTCTGCTGCCGGAGGTTCAAAGACCCGTTCCGCACTTTGAACGGCAGAGTGCATCCGTTCACCGCCCGAAAAGACTTCTGCCGCCGGGGTCTCGCCCGCACGGCCGGGTGCGGCCGGGGTGAAAAACCTCTGCGCCACGCCTGAACCGTTTGCTGCCGGGCACCCCTGATTCAGCATCTTCGGCACCGGGTTCCCGCCGTCACTCTGCGGCATCGTCTCGGGCAAGGGCGGTGCAGCATGCGCCACTACTCGATTCCCGGCACCGGTTTGCTGCCCCGCTTCCAGAAGCCCCGAACCGGGATTCGCCGACGGCACATCGGCTCTCCCCGCACCTTCCTGGTTCGCCGCAGCCGTTTGGACCGGAACCGTGACCTGACCCTGCCCATTCCGGGACTGCACTGCTGCCCTAAGAAGAAGCGGGACAGGCTGGTCGCCCTCTGCTTCCGGTGGAAGCACGAGGAACACCCCGGCGGAGGGAGCCGGAGCATCCTGATTGCTGCCGGTTTCCCCGCCAGCCGCTGTACCGGAAGGTCTGGTTACCGGCGGCAAGACCGCCTCAACCCCGAGCATTGCCGGCTCCGGGACCGCAACCGGATCGGGCCTGGACATGTTATGCCCGGGCATGCCGGCGGATGCCGCCGCAATCCCCGTGCCGGTTTCTCCGGGTGGCACGGTCATACTCCCCCAGGTATAGACCGCACGCAATACAACGGGGGCTTTGATACGGGCATAACTCGCCGTTGCAGCTTCAGTTACAGCCACCGTCCCGGCGGGTTGACCCAGGGCTTCCGGCCCACCCGGCGCACAAAGATCGGGAGACACCGGGCCCAAAATTGGCGCCGGTAATTCCCAACCGCCAAACCAGGGCGGGACCGGCTGCTCCAGAACACCGGAGGCGATACCGTGGGAAGCGCCTTCCCCGTCAGCCTTCACCACGTTTTCCGGATCCGCGCCCGGTTGCACCGGCACGAAAACCGGCGGTGCCGCAGCCACACCCGCGGCATCCGGATTTTCCGGCACCGTCGGGGTCCGGTCCACCAGGCACGCCGCCACCAATGCAGCTGGAACATTTCCGTCCGGAACCGTGCCGTGACCCAGAAGGCCGGTCAGGACACTCGCGAAACTGATGCTTTCGCCCCCGGTCTGGGCCTTTGGGCCCGGGTTGCCCGCCAACTCGTCACCGGCAGCAGCCACAATGAAGGGACATATCTCCAACACTATTCACCCCCTTTCCGGGAAGCCGTTTCAAAAGTGCGCCCGCCGTACTGAACCCATCAAGTTAGTCCTGCTTCAAATGTCTCAGGCTCCGTTGGGTATAAATGTTTTTGAACGGCTTCCAGATTTTTTCACCAAATATTACCGCCGATTGCCTCGGTCGCCACTTTCTCCGTAACGGTTTTTATAAACTAATCCCTACTTGTGTCTTATCCGGTTTTGAAAGGCGAGTTGTGAAAGCTCGTCGTAATAGCGTCGTTCCTTGGAGGCTTCTTCCGCCTGAAAAATCGCGTAACGCCGCTCCTTGACCTTTTCCACAACCAATCTGTCTTGCCGGGCGGAGAGCAACGCCGCGCGGCACCGGTCCACCTCCGCCACCGCTTCCTGCAGTTCCGCAATCCGCAGCTTCACCCGTCGCCGCAGCAGGTCGCGGTAAACCGCCCACTGTTCAAGCTCCCAAAGCGTTTCCCCGTTTTGCTCCAGGCTTTCCCCATACTCCTCCGCTGCGATCCTGAGCGTCTCCTCCAGTGTTTCCTTATCGCGCTGCGCCTGGGCCAGAGCCTGAACCTCCTGTTCCTCTTTCACCGTCCGGCACTTCAAGACGGGTTCCAGGCGAAAGTAAAACCGCCCCATCCGTTACACCTCCCCGTCCAGGCCAAGTAACTGTTCCACGCAGTCGTCGAAGGCGGTAAACTCCTCCGGCCCCTGGCGGAGAAAGGCATTTATCGCGCCGTGAACGGCGATTGCCTGATCAATCGTCGGGTTGGAGCCGGCAACGTAGGCGCCGATGTTGATTAGGTCCTCCGCCTGGCGGTAGGCGGCAAGCAATTCCCGCTGCCTGCCGGCGGCCTGCCGGTGCTCCGGAGACGCGACGTCCGGCATCAACCGGCTGACACTGGCCAGAACGTCAATGGCCGGATAATGGTTGGCCACCGCTAATTCCCGGCGCAGGTTGATGTGCCCGTCAATAATACTCCGCACCGCATCCGCTACCGGCTCGTTCATGTCGTCACCTTCTACCAGCACCGTATAGAAACCCGTAATTGAACCGCGCTCGGCATTGCCGGCCCGTTCCAGGAGCCGTGGTAGGAGTGCAAAAACCGACGGCGGGTAACCCCGTGTCGTCGGCGGCTCACCGACCGCCAGCCCCACTTCCCGCTGGGCGAGTGCAAAGCGGGTTATTGAATCCATCAGGAGCAGCACGTCACGCCCGGTATCGCGGAAATACTCGGCGATGGTTGTGGCTACAAACGCCGCCCTGAGCCTGAGCAGCGCCGGCTCGTCGGAAGTTGCCACCACCACGACCGACTTTTTAAGTCCTTCCGGCCCCAGGTCCTTTTCGATAAACTCCAGCACCTCGCGGCCGCGCTCACCCACCAGGGCGATGACGTTGACGTCCGCGCTACCGAACCGGGCGATCATTCCCAGCAGCACGCTCTTGCCTACACCGCTGCCGGCAAAGATACCTACCCGCTGGCCGCGTCCGCAGGTAATGAACCCGTCAATGGCCCGGACCCCGGTGGCAAAAACCTTCTCGATTCGCCGCCGGGCAAGGGGTGACGGAGGCCGGTTGTTGACCGGCATCGGAATTCCCCGCGGCAGGGGGTGTCCGTCAATCGGCTCCCCCAGGCCGTTTAATACCCGCCCCAACAGGTGCTCCCCAACCCGGACCGTAAAGGCCCGGCGCCGGGGCTCGACCCGGCAACCCGGGCAGACTCCGGACAGTTCCCCAAACGGCATCAGCAGGACGACGTCCTCGCGGAAACCGACGACTTCCGCCACGATGGGTTGTCCGCCCGGAACGTGGACCATGCAGACCTCCCCCACAAAGGGTTTCAGCCCCTGCACCTCGAGGGTGAGGCCTACTACCTTCGTTACCACGCCGATTTGGCGCAGAATGTCTGCCTGCTGCACACGCTGCCGGTAAG